>NZ_JAVRCK010000017.1:51075-111261 GCF_034530815.1 Nostoc sp. DedSLP03 | reverse complement strand
TGATGGTCAAGCGAATGGCATCTTAAGCTTTTGTTTACGAATCACCTCTCAGAGCGATCGCTGATTATAGTCATTGATGTAGGGAATCCCGTACTGGAATTGATTGGCCAGTGAACCGGAAAATAGAAAATAATAGATATATGGACAAACGCTATTTTTTACAGGCTAGTGCAGTCATAGTCGGCACAGCATTGTTATCAAGGTATATCAATTGGGGGTCACAAGCAATGACAACTTCTCAAAGTGGATTTGAAGTCACCAAACCAGAGTCAGAATGGCGCACGATTTTAACGCCAGAACAGTTTAATGTATTGCGTAAACATGGGACTGAACGCCCTTATACCAGTCCATTGGATAAGGAATACGACAAGGGTACTTATTATTGTGCTGCGTGTGAACAGCCACTATTTACATCTGATACCAAATTTAACAGTGGTACTGGCTGGCCTAGCTTCTTTAATCCAATTGAAGGTGCGATCGCCACAACTGTAGACAAGTCGTTGTTTATGACTAGAACTGAAGTGCATTGTAGTCGCTGTGGCGGTCATCTGGGTCATGTTTTTGATGATGGGCCTGCACCCACTGGCAAGCGCTACTGCATGAACGGTGTTTCGCTAAAATTTGAGCCTGCTTGATTAAGTTGGGTAGGCGTAACCCGTCGTGACATCGCACACACAACCTAAATCATCAGATTTTGGAGCTTGACCAAGGGTGAATAAATTTTTGACAATACTTTTCTTATTCAGTGCTACTGGACGAAGTATTGTCAATTTATCAATTTAAGGAAATGCAACTCTTGGTCTTCGCTAGAACTATTTACCTAAATCTTCCTATTTGCCTGGGTCTTTTTTCTCCTTTTTGTCTTTAGGATCTTTTTTAGGTTTTTTAGCTTCTTTATTACTTTTTCTTTCCTTTGACATCAGCGTTCTCCAACTAGGCGAATCAGTAAAAGCTTTCGCATTCTGCCGTTAGGAAATCAGGATAATTACCTTGTATTCTTTTATGGCAAAAAAGAAAGTATCAGACAGAAATGCTCTACTAACTACCATGATACGGTGTTGTTTGATTTTCGTCTGACAGCCTTTTCGATCTATTTGAACTACAATCGCCTGTAGGGTAGCATAGTTAGCTGTGCTACCCTAATTATTTACAGCGTCGCTACAAGCTCCTTTAAGCGATCGCGTCCATCCCGAAAGACGGGCCAACCATCCCCCACCAACACTGCTTCTACCCGACTCAGTTGAGCCAACCTGCGAATAGAAGCAACAGCCTCCTCTCGATTCAGCAGCTTGTCATCTGGTAAAATTGTCAAGCTACCTGCTTTGCGTGCCCGTACTAAATCCCCTGTAATTAAAGTTGTCTCTTCTAGTAACAGAGCCAACTCACCGGGAGTTTTAGAACCATTGAGTTCAATTACTTCCAGTCCTGGGACAAATTCTTCACCATCAGATAGCCAGCGATCGCAAGGTATAGGAAAAGTGTCTTTTTCTGCGATCGGGCCAGCAATCTTAGCATAAGTTTGATCGGCAATTTCTTTACTTGCCCTGACATGCTCAGAATTCGTGAGCACAATCCAAACCACACCACCGAGGGATTTTAGATGATTCCAATCATGGTTTGATAGGGCTACTGGGTCAATCAAGATGTTGCCATCTGGGCGAATCCAGGCAATCCCATTGAAATCAATATTTCTTGCCGGATTGAAATTAGACCAGCTATACAGATCGGGACGGTGCAAAGATTTCATGATGATTCTGGATCGATACTTCAATAATTGACTATTAATCTCAATAATTAAGTATATAGATAATAAGGGCATTGGGCATGGGGCATTGGGCATGGGGCATGGGGAAGAGGAGGTAGGAGGCAGAAGTTCTACAATGTTTGAATTTTGAATTTTGAATTTTGAATTGATTTCTCCCCTGCCCCCTACTTCTTCCTCTGGATCGGAAATTTGAGTATACTACGATAAATCTATCAATCTTATGGATTTAGTCTGGGTTACAGAAATTCACAGGATTTCGGCAATAACGATCGACGGAGGTATAGGGGTGAGTGAGATTAAGCGCCAAAAAATATCAGCGAAGGCAGAACAGTTTACAGAGTCTGTGATTCGAGAAATGACCAGGGTGGCACTGCAACATGATGCAGTAAATCTGGCGCAGGGATTCCCTGATTTTCCTTGTCCTTTGGAGTTGAAACAGGCAGCATATCAGGCGATAGAGGCAGATGTTAATCAGTATGCCATTACTTGGGGCGATCGCCCATTTCGTCATGCGATCGCTAACAAAGTTCGTTGGTATCTCGGCTTAGATATCAATCCAGAAACCCAAATCACCGTTACCTGCGGTTCTACAGAAGCAATGGCATCTGTGATGCTGGCAACAGTCGATCCCGGTGACGAAGTAATTGTATTTGAGCCATATTACGAAAACTACGGCCCCGATGCGATTTTAGCTGGTGCTATACCCCGCTACGTCACACTGCATCCTCCTTATTGGACATTTGATGAAGCACAGTTGCATCAAGCTTTCAATGCCAATACCAAAGCGATTATTATCAACACACCCCATAATCCCACAGGTAAAGTCTTTAGCCGTGAAGAACTCACCTTAATTGCAGAACTTTGTCAAAAATGGGATGTGTTAGCGTTCACAGACGAAATATATGAACATATTCTCTATGACGGCACTCAACATATTGCCCTAGCGACTCTTCCTGGAATGGCAGAACGCACCGTTACTATTAACGGTTTGTCCAAAACTTATAGCATCACCGGATGGCGAGTCGGCTACATTCTGGCAAACCCGGAATTGACAGGGGCAATTCGCAAAGTCCATGATTTTCTCACCGTTGGCGCACCTGCACCTTTGCAACGAGCCGGAGTTGCCGCCATGCAACTGCCACCATCCTATTATGAAGAATTAGCCAAACTTTATCACCAGAAGCGAGACAGCATTTTACAAATTCTAGATCGAGTTGGCATTCCCTATTTCGTTCCTCAAGGAGCCTATTACGTTCTTGCAGATATTTCTAAATTTGGCTATAAAACAGATGTTGAATTCACTTACCATCTGATTAAAGATATTGGCGTTGCTGTAGTTCCTGGTTCCAGTTTTTTTAGTCAACCAGAAAAAGGACATTCATTGATTAGATTTTGCTTTAGCAAAAGACCTGAGACATTACAAGCAGCGAGCGATCGCTTACTGAAATTGCAATCAAATCTATAACTTACATCATATCTTATGTAAGTTGTGAAAATTACTTTTTTCGAGGAAATTTTATTTTAAGTGCAGTTGAAATTCTATTATGAATTACGAATTTTTTAATACCTATATCTTCAAGTTAATATAAATTAATCAAATACAAGTTAATATAAATTTGCAAATGCTTAGTTTAGGCATTCATTTGTTAAAAACAATAACATTATTTTCGAGTTAAATGTAACTCTAACTTGTGATCCCCAAGTAAAGTTGACTTGGCACATGAAACCCCACTCTGAAACGAGCGTTTCTAAGCTTTAATATATAACAGTTTCCAACAAAACAACACCAAACTAGTGTAGAATTAGTTCAGATTTCCGGTAATTATATCGGGATAGTAGGCTTAAAATTTATCTCTTAAAAACCCCATTGACTCTTTAAAAGGATAAGACTAATGTGATAAATAGTCCTTCGGGGACACTATTTTATGCATCAAAAAATCAGGAGGTACTTCCGATGATGATGATGATGACTGAAACCATGACTCCAGAAATGCAGACTTGCATGGATGTTTGTATGGACTGTCATAAAATGTGCATGGAAACCATGACTCATTGCATGAGCAAAGGTGGTCAGCACATGGACAAGAACATGATGAGCATGATGAGTATGATGCGTGATTGCTCTGAAATGTGCATGATGTGTATGAATATGATGATGAGTGGTTCTGAATTTATGGAACGCACTTGTATGCTTTGCGCGGAAATGTGCGATCGCACTGCAATGGCGTGTGAGATGATGAGCGATGATGCGAAAATGATGGAATGTGCTGCCGCTTGCCGTAAGTGTGCAGAGTCTTGCAGAAGTATGCACATGATGCCTGCTTAATTTCCCTAACTAGCAGAAGTTTCTCTGCAACCTAATATTCAAGCGCTCAGACTCTTTGGGTCTGGGCGCTTGAAGTAAGGGACTTCCAAGTAAAAAAAATATTCCATAGCAGAGGGACAAGGAAGACAAGGGGGACAAGGGAGACAAGGAAGAAAGAAGTCTAGTTCAGTAGACAAATTGGATAATTTATTTTTTGGAGTTCCCTAAGTACTTATAAAATTATCGGTTGATGCAAGTCTAAACCAATACTTTAAAAATATTTAATATTACTTAAAATAGTTTCAGAATTAGAGCGATGTCTGCGACAAGACGTCCGCGTAGCGTCTCCGACAGGAGAAGCGTTTATGCACTAAAGTAGTTTTATTTAGTGCAATCTTGCCACCTTGGAATTTGTTGAAATAGGCAATTGTGCTATATCCCTGTCCCACGGTTATTGGTTTATTTCCCGCTATGGATGTGCCACTATGTTCATAAGTTCTTTCTTGTAGTTAGTGAATCGGTGTTCTAGTTGCCAAATGAAATTTCTGGTTGAGGGACTATGGAAAAGATTCTGCATATTGATTCAAGTCCGCGTGGCGATCGCTCCAAATCTCGCAAATTAGCCAAGGAGTTTATCGCTGCGTGGCAAGACCAACATCCCGATGATCTGATTACCTATCGTGATTTAAGGCAAACGCCAGTTCCCCACGTCACCGAAGATTGGATTGTGGCTTGTTTTACTCCACCAGAAGCACTGACTCCAGAAATGGCTCAACTGCTAAAGTTTTCCGATGAGTTGGTGGATGAGTTTTTGGCGGCTGATCGGTGTGTGTTCAGCGTGCCGATGTACAACTTCAGCATTCCGTCCAACTTCAAAGGATACATCGATCAAGTGATTCGTGTGGGTCGCACATTCACGGAAGAGGATGGTCAAGTCAAAGGACTTGCGAACGGTAAAAAAGTGTTGTTCATCACATCACGAGGCGTTGAATATGGAGCAGGTTCTCCTTATGAAGGATGGGATTGTCAGGAACCTGCGCTTCGGTATGCTTTTCAATTCATGGGTGTGACTGATATTGAGTTCATTCATGCCAATGGTCTAGATATGGGAGACGAGGCACGGAAACGGGCGTTAGACAAAGCACAATCTGAAATTCAAGAATTAGTTAATAGTTGGTAGCGCCAGCCAGTTAACAAGTCGATGAAGCGGACGGGCAAGATATAGCTGTCGCCAAGTAGTTTATGACATAAACGATCGCCCCACTGAGTATTCCTGAAACAACTCCCCAACCCGAAAAAACAACATCACGGCAACTGCTTCAGGAAGCTGGTGAATGGCGATTGCTCCCAGAGTTGCGATCGCAACGCTTAGTGAAATATCGAAGAGAAGGACGTAACGTCTATTATAGTCTAGCCGATCGCCATGTCATCAGCCTTTATCAGGAGGTTTCAGAGCATTTGAAAGAGGTGAAGGATTAAATTACAAACTGAGTAGATTGCATTCAGTAACTCTTGGCTGTTATAACAAATCGCAGACTTAGAAAATCAACATTTTTTAGCTTTCTGTTGGCGTAAGGCAAAACCCACTGCCCCAATGATTAGAGTAATCAATTCCAATGTGCGCTAGCTAATAGTACTGAAAAAATATATAGGACTCCTATTTGATTTTTGAAAAACTTAGCATACCTCAAAAAGTCTTCTTTCCTCTTCCCTATTCTCTCCCTACGCAAGTAATTTCAGAAATCAAACCGGATTCCTATAAATAGATATTTCTGGTTATGTTGTGAAAACATCTACATAAATCCAAAAACCTCTATATTATGTGTACTTTATACTTATTGAAAATCTGTAACTTTTAAAACATAAATATAGTTTAAATCTCATATAGTAATTTTATTTAATTTATCAGAAAAAAACCTTTGAAATACCTATAGATAATTATTTTATATTTACGTATTTTCTCAGTTTTTAATTTGGATGGCTATAGTTTTTTTAATAGCGATCGCCACTAAAAATTTCACCCAAATTTCATATCGATATGAAACACTAAAAAAGGAGTACTATTCAAACTCCTTAAACTACTCACAAAAGCAATGTAACTAGCTAAAGAAAGCAGTAGTCCAAATTTGCACATTAAATGCCAACATCCAAAGGCGATTCTGCTTTCTCACTAACTTAGGACACAACAAGCGATGGGAATCTCTAATTTGTTTCAATCTTCTACTCCACTGCATTATGTTTCATTGACAATGTTAATGTTACTACTAAGTACTCCTACTACTGTTTTAGCTGGTGGTGGTCACGATCACAGTGGCAGCAGTTCGTTTCAAGCAGGAGGCGAATCGACGGGTTCTGTGGAAGTCGATGCAGAAACCGCAAAACTATTAGGAGTGAAGATAGAACCAGTACAACGCCAACGATTAGCGATTGGTATTAAAACTACTGGACAGATTGAAACTTTGCCTAGCCAGCAAGTAGAAGTCACCACCCCAATTCAAGGAGTAAAAGTAGTTGAATTGTTGGTAGAACCAGGCACAATAGTCAAGAAAGGTCAACCTGTCGCCATTGTAACTAGTCCTGATTTAGTGGAATTGCGAGTCAATTCTCAGGAAAAACTGGCACAAGCACAGGCTGATTTACAGCAGGCTGAAGCTGACTTGAGGTTAGCACAACAAAACCGCGATCGCTATCAACAAATAGCTGACGCTGAAATCGCCCAAGCCCAAAGCCAAGTCGCATTTGCTCAAGAAAAGTACGAGAAAGATCGAGTGTTAGCCAATGAAGGTGCTTTGGCACGTCGCAACGCCCTAGAATCTCAAACCCAGCTAGCAGAAGCCAAAGCCAAACTAACCGCAGCCAACAGCCGCCGGGATGTGATTGCTGCTGAAAATCAGCTAAAGCGCGCTCAAGCAGCAGTTAGCCTCGCAAAGTCTAATATTAATCGCAGTAGTGCTATTTATGAAACGCGGCTGCAACAACTAGGAAACAGCGCTAATGCTAAAGGGCTAATTACAGTAACAGCTCCGATTTCCGGCAAGGTTGTTGACAGGGAAGTTACTATCGGCCAATCGTTTGAGGACGCAGGTGGCAAGTTAATGACGATTGTAGATGATAGTCGGGTGTTTGCCACAGCGAATATTTATGAAAAAGATTTAGGCAAGGTAAGAACAGGTCAACCCTTAAGGATGAAGGTTGCTAGCGTACCTAATCAAACCTTTACAGGAAGAATTACACGGATTGGCTCAGTAGTGGCAGGAGAAACACGAGTAGTACCAGTACAAGCCGAAATCAATAATGCCAGAGGACAGCTCAAACCCGGAATGTTTGCCGAACTTGAAGTTGTAACAGACCAGACATCTACAGCTACTTTGGCAATTCCCAATTCTGCTGTAGTGGATGCAAATAATAAAAAATTGGTCTATGTGCGAAACGGTAATGCTTTCCAATCGGTTGAAGTTGAGTTAGGACAAACCTCTGGAAATTTAATTGAAATTAAAAGTGGTTTATTTGAGGGAGATTCAGTAGTTACTCAACGTGCACCACAACTTTATGCACAATCGTTGAAGGGTGGTAGTAAAGAAGAAAATCACGAAGAAGGTGATTCGCACTCAGAAGAAATTGATGCTCAAACTAACAGCTTCTCTCTACCTTTATGGTTGCTAGGTGCAGGGGGAGGAGTGGCGATCGCAACTTTGGCTTTTGTCGCTGGTAGTTTCTGGTCTAGCCGTCGTATCCGTTCCCGTATACTACAAGTAAGTGACGGGTTCAATTATGAAACCGAGCTTTATATCGACAACCACAAACAACCAACCGCTTCTATTTCTACTGAAGAACATGAAAAATCTCATCATTCAGACAGTCATTAACACTTCATGAAAACAAAATCAAAAATTAGCAATCAACAATTCAATAAATAATGATTAGTGCAGTCGCTAAATGGGTAATTTCTCGACGTTGGTTAGTAGTAATTGCGGCACTTATTTCCACAGTAATCATATTATTTAATACCATTCCGCAAATGCCGTTGGATGTTTTCCCCAACTTCGCACCTCCCCAAGTCGAAATTGAAACAGAAGCTCCCGGACTTGCTCCTGAAGAAATAGAATCTTTGGTGACATTACCAATTGAAAGCTCAATCAACGGTACACCAGGGATCGGTGCAGTTCGTTCTTCCTCTTCAGCAGGACTTTCTGTAGTCAGAGTTGTTTTTGGCTGGGGAACAGATATCTATCAAGCCCGCCAGTTGATACAAGAACGACTGCAACAAGCAGTGAGTAAGCTACCCGAAGGAATTGAAACACCTAGACTTGCTCCTATTAGTTCGCCTATCGGCACTGTATTAAAATATGCTTTGACAGTAGAAAATGAGGGAGAAAACCAAAACCTCAAATCCCAAATTGATTTGATGGAAGTACGCCGCATCATTGATTGGCAAGTGACAAACCGCCTTTTGGGAGTCCCTGGCGTTAGTCAAGTGCTAGTGTATGGCGGTGATGTGCGTCAGTATCAAGTACTAGTAGATCCGAACAAACTCAGAGCTTTTAATGTATCCTTGCAGCAAGTATCTGAAGCAGTACAAGGAGCAAATGTCAATGCTCCTGGTGGCTTTTTAATCACACCTGATAAGCAAACTTTGATTCGGGGAATTGGGCGAATTGAATCCCTGAACGATTTAAAACAATCTGTGATTGTTGCCCGTCAAGGAACGCCTGTGCGATTGGGAGATGTTGCCGAAATTAAAATTGGCGGTGCGATTAAGATAGGCGATGGCAGCTTAAATGGCAAAGATGCAGTAGTGGTGATGGTGAATAAGCAACCCCTAGCTGATACTCCTACCGTTACCCGTGCCATTGAAACTGCAATGACAGAGTTGGAAGCAGGTTTACCTCAAGGAGTAAAGGTAACACAAACCTTCCGCCAAGCAGATTATATCGATGCTTCACTAGAAAATGTCAGATCGGCCTTGGTGGAAGGCAGTATTATTGCTGCACTTATCCTCATTCCTTTTTTGATGAATTGGCGGACTCTGGGAGTTGTGCTGTTAAATTTTGCCCTAACTTTTATATTTTCATTACAAGTATTATCTTTTTTGGGCTTAGGGCTGAACACAATGACTTTGGGAGGATTAGCCGTAGCCATTGGTACAGCAATTGATGATGCCATTGTCTATGCGGAAAATGTTTTTCGTTTGTTGCGACAAAATAAGTCCTCTCCCAACCCTCGTCCGGTACTAGAAATTATTTTTGCAGGAGTACAGGAAGTTCAAGAATCTCTAATTGGAGCAACTTTAATTACTATTGTCGTTTTTGCTCCGATATTTGCCCTCGCAGGTGTAGAAGGTCGAATTTTTGGCCCAATGGGCATAACTTATCTGGTAGTGGTCATGGTTTCCAGTTTGGAATCATTACTAGTGAGTCCGGCGTTATGTGCAATTTTACTTCCGCACAAAAAAATGCCGTTAAAAGAACCATTAATACCCCGAATTTTCAAGCGGCTATATTATCCTTGTTTAGATTTTGCTATTCACAGTCCCATGATTATTATCTCTGTGGCTGTGGCGGGAATGATAGCGGCAACAGTGATTTTTCCAGCTTTAGGACGGGCTTTTTTACCAGAGTTTCAAGAAACAACTTTGGTCAATACTTTAGCTCTTTATCCAGGCTCATCTTTAGAAGCTACTAACAGTGCCGCTTTTGTATTGGAGACTAAACTAAAAGACGATTCCAGGTTAAAATATGTGCAATTACGGGCAGGACGCGCCCCTAATGACCCAGATGCAGCACCCGTAAATCTCGCTCACCTCGACATTGGGTTGAGCGACAAAGGAATGGAAAAACGTAAAGAGACAGTAGAATGGTTGCGAGAAGAATTTAATCAAGTACCGGGTGCAGCCGCCAATATTGGTGGATTTATTTCCCACAGGATTGATGAAATATTATCCGGGGTCAGAAGTCAAATTGCTGTGAAAATATTTGGCTCGGATTTAGAAGAACTCCGCCGAATTGGTAAACAAGTTGAAGGTGTAATGTCATCTGTTTCTGGGCTGGTGGATTTACAATTAGAACCGCAAGTTCCCATAGAACAGATGCAAATAAAATTTGACCGTGTTGCCGCATCACGTTATGGTTTAACTGTTGGGCAACTATCTAACATAATTGAAACTGCGCTCAATGGCAAAGTGGTATCGCAAGTTTTGGAGCAGCAACAAAGTTTTGATTTAGTGGTGTGGTTACAACCACAATACCGGAATAATTTACAAACAATTGAAAATTTATTAGTTGATATCCCTTCTGTTGGGGGAGATGCAGGGGCAAATAAAATTCCTTTAGCTAAGGTGGCTAAAGTTACTTATGGTACTGGCCCCAATACTATTAACCGGGAAAATGTCTCTCGTCTAATTGTAGTATCTGCGAATGCTCAAGGTAGAGATTTGCGATCGCTAGTCAATGAAATTCAAAACAAAGTCAAGTCCCAAATACAATTGCGCTCTGGTTACTTTATTCAGTATGGCGGTCAATTTGAAGCCGAAGAAAGAGCCTCACAAAATATTTTGATTTTCAGTGGCATTTCCTTCGTAGTAATTACGGTATTAATGTATCTTTCTGTCAAATCTATTGCTTCTACAGCAATGATTATGATTAACTTGCCCATCGCTTTAGTCGGAGGTGTAATTGCTGTAGCATTAACAGGAGGCGTTGTTTCAGTTGCTTCCTTGGTAGGTTTCGTGACTTTATTTGGTGTAGCTACTCGCAACGGACTGCTTTTAGTAGACAATTACATAACTAAATTTGATAGCGGAATGTCGTTAAAAGAAATCCTTATATCCGGTTCAATGGAGCGACTTAATGCTATTTTAATGACATCATTTACTTCGGTATTGGGATTAGTACCATTAGTCATTGCAGTAGGGCCAGGTAAAGAAGTTTTGCAACCACTTTCGATAGTAGTTTTGGGTGGTTTGTTTACTTCTACAGCTTTAACCTTGATAGTTTTACCTGCTTTATATTCTAAATTTGGTAAATTTTTATTGCCTCAGAAAAATTTAGCCTTTGTGGAGGATGGTAAGGTTGCTAATCCTGTTTTAGAAAATTAATTTTCTTAGAACAACTCCGCCAGCTTGTGATGCAGACAGAAGTTGCATTAGAGGCAAGTTTTTAGTTGTTAATTTCCAAAATATTGAGGAGTGTAAATCAATGAAATTGTTAAAAACTAGCTTTGTATTTTTAGGCAGTATCAGCTTGCTTTTCTTAGGTGCTTGTAGCGGTAGTAATCAAGCTGCAAATTCAGAGAATAATTCAGTAGCATCAACAACAACGGCTGCCAAGACTGAAACCGCAGCAAAAGATAATCACTCAGAAAATGATGGTCATTCTCATAATAAAAATAATGCTCAAGGTCATTCCGAAGATGGCAAAGGCGAGCATTCACACGGCGGTCAAGTTATTGAGTCGGGGCAGTATCATTTAGAGTTTCTTGCTGAACCGCAAAAGGATGTAACTCACATAGATTTCTATTTAAAGAAAGGAGAGAAGTACGATACAGTTTCAAATGCCAAGGTAACGGCTCAAATTCAACTACCTGATGGGAGTCAAAAATCACTTCCCCTCACCTATGAAGCTAAAGAACAACATTACCATGCTGTACTTTCTGAAAAAGCAGCAGGTGAGTATAAAGTTGCTATTCTGTCTGATATTAATGCTGAAAAGATGAACGGTCGCTTTACTTTTAAACGATAATTAACAGCAAGTGGTAGCAATAATCTTTAATTATTGCTACTGTCCCAGTGGTTATGGATACAGTTTTTAAATATTGAATCTTCTGCTACCTCAATCGCAGTTCTCCTTCATCTGTTGCCACTTACCATAACATGAATGAATAATTTTTATAAATATAGCAAAGAACTAGGGACTGGGTGAAAAGCCTTTTTGTGTCTAATTTTTATCGTCTGTTGATGTCTTAACCACCTTGACTGTTGCTATATATCTAATTTTATACAAATACAAAAAATACTAAACTTATGTCGATTTGTAACATAATAATAACAACTTTAAATACTAATATTTTGCTTCTTCAACTGTTTGTCAATATCGTTATATTTTAAAACGAAGTTAGAAAGAGCTTTGAGTCTATAACCAGACTATAAAAAAGTATACGTTTACGAAACGTTACGGCTCTATCAAAAATCCTTATTTATTTTTATTTTTAAAAAATTCCTTGAACTAGCTAAAATTTCACCCAAATTTCATCTCACTTTGTCAAGCTATTAAGAGGTAACATCTTTCACCGAAGATGATTCTGATAATTGATGGATATAGTGAGGTAATCATAAGAGGGTAATGAATAGAAAATTGATACACACTTCGATTTTAGCCTTAAGTATGGTAGTTTTAATTCCAGCTACTTATGCAAATTCTACACCAAAATCTAGTAACTTTCCTCACGTTATTAGCTTAGGGGAATCTCCTCAAGGTATTCGCCACTGGAGAATTCTCAGACATACTTTAAAAATAGCAGTTCCCCAAAACAGTAAGGCTATTTCTCAGCTAATAATCGAAGCTCCAGCTAACATTGTTCTTAGAGAAAGTATTGATGTGTCCGAGGAATCTGGTAAAGAAATTGCGGCAAAAGTTTCTATTCAAGGCAAAAAAGCTACGCTAGAGTTTTCTGAGTCAGTCGCTCCTGGAACTATCATCATCGTAGAAATGAAAAATGTTAAAAAAACAGCAATGGCCACTGGCGATCAGTTCTACAAGATATCTACAATTCTCGCTGGTATGAATGTAGAGTTACCAATTGGTGTCGCTCAATTGCGTGTAATTTAATGAACAAATTGCTAAGATACATCTCTTGATTATGAAAGTTTTGCTAGTGGAAGATGAGCCAGATTTGGGTGCATCGATTCAGCGAAAGTTGAGTAAAGAAAGATATATTGTTGACTGGGTTTTGGATGGAAATGAAGCCTGGATTTATCTAGAACATGATTGGACTCAATATACACTGGCAATTTTTGATTGGTTGCTACCGGGAATGTCAGGTTTAGAACTGTGCAAGCGTTTAAGGGAGCGGGGCAACGCTTTACCAGTGCTAATGTTAACCGCTAAAGATAGCATGGCAGATAAGGTTGCTGGACTAGACGCAGGGGCTGATGACTATCTGATCAAGCCGTTTGGCATGGCAGAACTACTGGCACGGTTGCGGGCTTTGCAAAGGCGAGCTTCCTTTGGAGGTGCAACACTTACACCCCAGTTCCAGCCTTTACAATTGCACGTTGGTGGCCTTATCCTAGATTGCGGTAATTGTACAGTTTCTCGTCAGTATTCTAATGGGGAAAATAAGGTAATTTATTTAACAAAAAAGGAATTTCAATTATTAGAGTACTTGATGAAACGTCCTAATACAGTTATTACTCGCGACCAGATTTTGAATCATCTGTATGCTTTTAGTGCAGAACGCGTTAGTAATGTAGTAGCAGCTCAAATCCGACTTTTGCGACGTAAATTATCGGAGTATGGTTGTGATGGGCTAATCGAAACAATCCCTAGTATGGGCTATCGTTTCAATCCTGGCAATGCAAATTCGACTATTTCGTAAGACTCGCTGGCAATTGGCTACCTGGTATGCGGTAGTTATGGCTTTAATTCTGTCCTTATGCGGTTTCGTGGTTTATGAGGTAATTATTGATGCTTATGTGGTTTCTATCAACCGTGAACTGGAATCGGTAGCGGGTACACTTCATGATGTAATTGAACCAAATTTGAAACAACCTGGTATTACAGAGCCAGTTTTTCGGCAGGTTTTACCGAATATTTGTTTAGCCCAGTCCAGTTGTTCTACCCAAAAGATCCTTCGGCACGGTAAAACCACTCCTGATGAACACGGCATTTTTAGTCCTGTATACAAAGATAAGCAATATTACATCCGTTTTGTCGATGGTTCAGGACGGTTAATTGCAGTGGCAGGTTTCCAAGCGGATGAATTGCCACCGACTGTGCTTCCCCAAGTTTGGCAAACACTCAAAGACTTACAAGGTAATCGTTACAGTCAAAAGTCTTTACTGCTGCACACTCAAGATAATCAATATTGGGGCTATATTCAGGTAGGGCGCAGTTTAAATGACCTTGATAATCGTCTCGCGGCTTTGAAAGTAATTTTGGCGCTAGGATTGCCAATTACGGTATTGTTAGTTGGCGGTTCTAGTTGGTGGCTGGCAGGGTTAGCAATGCGACCAATTGACTCTTCGTATAAACAAATGCAACAGTTTACGTCTGATGCCTCTCATGAGTTGCGTACTCCTCTAGCAGCGATTAATGCAACGGTAGAAACTTTATTTGATATGGAGTATCTATCTGAGGAGGCGCGAGATATTTTGGCATCTATTCAACGTCAAAATTATCGACTAGCTGAATTAGTTCAGGATATGCTGTTACTGTCTCGATTGGAACAGCAAACGCAGGCGACACAACAAATACATTGCTGTTTGAATATTTTGATTAATGACCTGATAGAAGAATTTTCAGCGTTAGCGGCTGCGGCTTCTTTGCAGCTAACATCTTTAGTGTTATGTCAAGAGCTTTTATACGTAATGGGAGATGAAGATCAACTGTTACGTGTACTTTCTAATCTAATTGCCAATGCTATTCAATACACCCCTGCTGGCGGTTATGTAACTGTCATCCTCAAACGCACCAACGGTCTTGCTGTAATTGAAGTTCAAGATACAGGTATTGGCATTGCATCGCACGAGCAAAAGTGGATTTTTGACCGTTTTTATCGAGTGAACAGCGATCGCTCACGTCGTACTGGTGGATCTGGATTGGGATTAGCGATCGCGCAAGCAATTGTTCAGGCTCATGGAGGTAGTATGCAGGTGCAAAGCCAAGTTGGTAAAGGTAGCTCCTTTATCGTTCACTTACCCTTGACAGAAAAACAGAAGCAACTGACCTGTCTATCAACAGATGAAAATTGAGTGGAATTGAGATTGCATTGTGTATCTCTGCGTTCACTCCATCAAAATTAACCGCAGAGGATCTAAACGCACATACCAAGGAAAAGGCTGGTCTTTCATCGTCGCCCATTTTTCTTTAAAGACTTCAGCTTGCAGATGGTAATCTTGAGAATTCTTTCCAGCCGAATGTAGTTTGAGAAACAATGTCATCCGGTGGGGCGTTTCACTTGTTCGTACTACCCAGCAAGGAAAGGTATTTTGCTGTGATGAGTTGTTGGTAAAAATAAACTGATGGGCACGGATACCCACGTGGGATAATTCGCTCTTGACTGGTTCAATTACTTGTAGAGTACAACTCCAATCAATCGCTTCCACCTGTTGAGATGACTGGAGAACAGCGCGGGAGAAGTTTTTACATCCAGTAAGTTGGGCGACACTAACGGTAGCAGGATGCTGGAAAATCTCATGTTTGCTGCCATAATGAACGGCTCTGCCATGCTCCAATACCAACAGATTTGGACAAATCCGATAAGCTTCTTCCATATTATGGGTGACAAATAGAGTCACACCTTGGTAATCAGCAAGAGTTTCTGTCATTTGCTGTTCTAATTGACTACGCAGATGTGTATCAAGTGCGGAAAACGGCTCATCTAAAAGCAATGCTTCCGGTTGACTCGCTAATGCTCTTGCTAAGGCTACCCGTTGTTGTTGTCCCCCAGAAAGTTGGTGCGGATAGCGATCGCCTAATCCCTGCAACTGCATCGCTATTAGTTGCTCCTCAACCTGTACCCGAATACTTCCAGCAGATAGGTTTTTGGGCAAGCCGAAAGCGATATTTTGCGCCACACTCATATGGGGAAACAGAGCATAATTCTGCACTAAAAAACCGATGCGGCGATCGCGGCTGGGTACATTAATTCCTTGTTCTGAGTCAAACAAAATTCTGTCATTTAAAACTATGCGCCCGGTTGTGGGTGTTTCTATTCCCGCAAGACAGCGCAAAATCATGCTCTTACCCGCCCCAGAACCCCCTAACAATCCCAAGGGTTGCTCATCAGTATTGAAAGCAACTTTTAAATCAAAGCTAGGAAGTATTTTTTCAATGTTGACAAACAATCCCCCAGATTCAAAGCTAGTGTGCGGAGTATAAAGATTTTCTCCCCCTGCTCCCCCTGCTTCCCCTGCTTCCCCTGCTTCCCCTGCTTCCCCTGCCCCCCTCCTCTTTTCTCTCAATTCTTGCCAGAAGTTGACTGCAATAATTCCAAAAAGAGAAATCACCATAATTGCGATCGCCCAAAACCAAGCCTCATTCATTGCTCCCGCTTCCACTGCAAAATAAATCGCCATTGGAATTGTCTGCGTTTGTCCGGGAATGTTACCAGCTAGCATCAATGTCGCACCGAATTCTCCTAAAGCACGGGCAAAAGCCAGCATTGTGGCGGCGACAATGCCGGGTAGTGCTAAGGGTAAACTGATGCGCCAAAAGATTGTGGTTTCATTTGCACCAAGGGTTCTAGCGACTCGCAGTAAATTAGCATCTATTTGTTCAAAGGCTCCCAGTGCAGTTTTATACATTAAAGGGAAAGAAACTACTGTAGCTGCGATCGCTGCACCATACCAAGTAAAGACGATGCTGAAGTCAAAAGCCCCCATGAATTTCCCTACAGGGCCATTTTTGCCAAAAAATAGCAGTAACAAAAACCCAACAACCGTAGGCGGTAAAATCAGGGGCGCAATAAAGATACCCTCAATCAACGATTTACCTCTGCCACCATATCCCAGCATCCAGTAAGCAGCAGCGATACCCAAAAAGAAGGTAATAAATGTGGCAAGTAATGAAGTTTTGAGTGATATCCAAAGAGGCGATAAATCCAATGGCATAGTTGCGTAGGGAAGAATTAGCTCAACTAATCCCTAATTTACCAACTTTGGCTTGAATATGTTGGAAAAAGTTGGTAAATTACATCACAATCAAGGAAATCCCAAAAATATCCAAGATTTAAACAAGATTCGCCTTCAGTTAGGTATCAAATATCAGAATTCGATACGGTTTACGATCATTTGATACTCATCTTGAAACCAACTGCTAAAATTGTTGGAAATTACCCAAGTGTAAAAACCTTAGTAAACACATCCTGTTAGCAGTATCTAATACTACCGTCAACAGAAAGTGCATCCTCCTCCTACCAGCAATCAAAAAAAACCCCAAGACCTTTTCTTAGTATGCGGACTCAAAAGTTTAGGGCAACATTGCGTTGCAATCCTCAAAGAATACGATGTTAAAGTCAGTGCCATTGAGGATGTGCAGCCCGAACATTGGGAAGTCCCAGAAGTACCTAACTTACTAGAAAAGTTAATCGTAGGAGACTGCCGCCAGCCAAGTGTTTTAGAGCAAGCAGGTATATGTCAGTGTCGTTCCATACTTTTAGTAACCAGAAATGAGCGGATAAATATAGAAGCTGCCTTTGCAGCACGGCGTCTTAATCCGCACGTTCGCTTGATTGTACGTTCTGACAAACAAAATTTCAACAAACTCTTGTGGGAAAATCTCGGTAATTTTGTTGCCTTTGAACCTACTCATCTTTCAGCTCATGCCTTCGCTCTGACAGCCCTTGGTTCTGAAGCTATTGGATATTTCACCTTAGAAGGGCAACTGTTGCAAGTCATAAAGCATCAGGTACAAGCAAAGGATAGCTGGTGTAATGGGAAGCCGGTACATAGACTTAATCTGACAACTCGCCGCATCTTGAGTCATACACCTGTTTCATCTAAGCCACTCAAAGAATTGTTTGGCTGGAATCCAGAGGCAGAAGTGCAGGTAGGAGACACGCTAGTTTACATTGATGTGGCATACGATTTAGCTTTCTCTGAACAACGCCGACAATCTTATAACCAAAAGTGGCATTGGCAACAGTTTATCCAAGGTATCACAGCGATAAATCTCAAGGAGAAAATAGTCCAATTTTGGCAATCTTACTACCAAAGCCAAAATCAAATCCGGCGAATTGCAACAATTTATGCGATTACTGTAATCATCCTGTGGTTTGTTGGGATAGTTCTTTACCGCTTATATTATCCTGATATCAGCATCCAAGAAGCTTTCTATGCGACAGCAATTTTGCTCTTGGGAGGATACGGAGATTTATTTGGTGGTGTTGAGTTTGCAGCGCAATCAAAGCCCTCAGACGCTATCCCTTGGTGGTTGCGGTTGTTTAGCCTGGGACTGACGTTGACAGGTCAAGCTTTCGTGGGAGTATTATATGCACTGCTGACTGATGCTCTTGTCACTTCAAGATTCCATTTTTTCAATTCCCGCCCTCCAATACCACAACGCAACCATCTAATAATTATTGGCTTAAATCGCTTGGGACAAAAAGTAGCTGCTCTTTTACAAGAACTCAACCAGCCGTTAGTAGGAATTCATCCTACCACTCTCGACCAAGAAACTTTACCCGATATGCCCCTTGTCGTTGGTAATGCTACCGAAGCACTCATTAAGGCGAATATCTCCCATGCTAAAAGCATCATTTTAGTTGGGGATGACAATATGGAAAATCTGGAAATTGGTTTGATGGCTCATGCAATGAATCCCGCCACTACCTTGATTATCCGCTCTCAAGACCGCCAATTTAGTGATAATGTCGCTCCTCTGTTCCCTTATGCTCAAGTTATATGTGGTGCGGCTTTGTCGGCAGAAGTTTTTGCTTGTGCTGCTTTTGGAGAAAATGTTCTCAGCTTGTTTCACTTGAATGAGCAAATAGTCATGGTGACGGAATACAAAATTGAAAATGGCGATACCCTGAATGGATTGCTTTTATCTGAAATAGCTTCTGGCTACAGTGTTGTACCGATTCTCTACCAGAAATATCAGCAAGACAATTACTCTTTAATGCCCTGGTATGATGTTAAGCTTGATGCTGGCGATCGCTTGATTGTTTTAGCCACAAGCAGTAGTTTGCAGCGAATTGAATGGGGTGAAATGCTGCCTCGCCAATGGAGCGTGCAGATTGAAAAAGCTCTGACTACAAATGCCATTATGTATGGCGCCCAAGAGATAGTTTTGATTACGGGATGTAGTTCCACGACCGCTAGACAATGGATGAATAATTTGCCTAGAGTGTTACCAATACCACTTTATAAACATCAAGCTCAACGTCTCGTGCGCGAGTTAACAAAAGTACAAGTTTTGGCGAATCTAATCTTCATTGGGCAACCTTAATCCTCCCATAACTAGAAGTCATATCAATACTGTTCGGTTAAGGCAAGAGACGCGATGAATCGCCGTCAAAACAAAAGACTGATTATTGTAGAGACGGCGATTTATCGCGTCTTTGTGATGATTGGAGTTTAGACTAAATAATCAAACTCAAAGTAAAAAATAAAAAACTAAAGTTCATAGGCATTTATTGTAAAAATAAAAGCACAACATTGTTGTGCTTTTGTAGATTATTTGTATTCCGTTTATTGTAACAATCAGAGAGTTTCTTAATTAATCCAGTTTCGTACTGTAAGCACTAAAACCATAAGCCAAAGTTTCTTTTAAATTATCTGATGGCTTGAGACTTCTGTTGATAGCATTAGCAAACGGCACCGGAATCCCTTTGATAGTTTCCGGCAAAATTGCATACTCTGCTGTTGGTTCGACAATGTATTCTGGACACTTAGCTTTCATCCCAGCAGTAGCTAACATTTCTTCTATTTCAGCAGATGAATATTGCTTGAGGTAAACTGGATTTCTCACAAATGGGTTCAGCCTTCTGATAAAATTATGGATAATATGAGAAGGACAAGACTTATTGTGAAAGGAATGATTAAAAACAAAAATTCCACCAGGTTTTAGCACACGAGAAATATCAGCTAATAAATTTCTTAATTGGGCATCTGGAATATGCATAAAAACGCAATTAGAAATTACCAAATCTATAGAATTATCTTCTAAAGGCAATGTTTCAGCAGAAGTGCAAATCAAGTTAAATTCAGCTTCTGGGAAAAAATTATATTCTTGTTTAACTTTGATTAGCCGCCGCAATAAAGGTTCAGAAATATCAATGCCGTAATATTTCTCGCATTTGAGATTTTTCGCTTTAGAAAGATGTAAAGGTGCGCGACCATAACCAGAACCAATTTCTAGAATAGAACCAACAGATTTATTCAACGGAAATTTGTTCCAAGTACCTCCAGGCGTACCAGTTAGCAGAGTGTAATCTTGTTTAATAGGTGATGTTGCTGCAACTTTTTCAATTTTTTGGGAGCCATAATATGTTTTACCAATTGCATCCCATGTTTTTTTATGTTGAGTATTAGTTAATTGTTCATAGTCGCTGGGAAAATAAATTCCATCTCGTAATTCAAAGTCATTTAGACTGGATTTTACATTTGCTAATTGAGACATTATGATTATCCTCATCAATAGTGAATTCTGTTTTCTGTTATACTCTTAACTCAGCATTAACCGCAAGTGATTTTTACTGAACGGCTTTCCCTAAGCCTTTTTTCAAGTTTATAACTATTTTAAATTCGATGGAATGTGCTAGCAAAGAGCCTATTGCATCCAAGTGAAAACCGCTATAATGACAACCCTTGCTCGATCGAAACACAAGTTCGTATACATTAGTTGATGGACTGCAACAATTGGAGGCGGCGATGGTAGGAGGGTTACAACAAAAACGGGTGGTAGTTGTAGGTGCGGGTTGGGCTGGTTTAGGAGCAACCTACCATTTGGCAAAACAAGGTTATGATGTGACACTTCTAGAAGCAGGCCCCTATCCTGGGGGATTGGTGGCAGGTTGGCAAACAGCAGCCGGAAAATCTGTGGAAGCTGGGATTCATGGGTTTTGGTATCCTTACAGAAATATTTTTTCCTTAATCAATGAATTAGAAATTAATCCTTTTACTACTTGGACTCGTTCTTCGCAATATTCACCAGCCGGTTTGGAAGTTGAATCACCAATTTTTCAAGATTTACCGCGACTCCCCTCGCCACTAGGAACTTTTCTCTACACTCAGTTTAAGCGGCTGCCACTAATTGACCGTCTCAGTGCCCTGCCTTTACTTTATGCGGTTGTTGATTTTGATAATTCTGATGCAGCTTGGCGGCGCTATGATTTTGTAACTGCCCGTGAATTGTTCAAAGACTTTAACGTTGCTGCGCGACTTTACCGCGATGCTTTTGAACCAATGTTATTAGTGGGCTTATTTGCCCCTGGCGAACAGTGTTCAGCCGCCGCAACTTTAGGGATGCTTTACTTTTTTATTCTGGCTCATCAACCGGATTTTGATGTGGTTTGGTGTCGGGGAACTGTCGGAGAAAAGATATTTCGTCCTTGGGTAAAACGTATCGAAAAAGCTGGGGCGCGAGTATTGCCTAAGCGTCGGGTTACAGACTTAATTGTTGATAGTAATCAAGTTAAGGGTGTGGTTTGTGGTGATGAAGTAATTGATGCAGATGCGGTGATTTTCGCGGTTGGAATCACAGGGATGAAGAAAATTGTCTCAACTAGCCCTAGTTTACAAAGTCGTGAAGAATTTCGTAATTTGAGCAATTTAGGAGCAATTGATGTTTTAGCCACGCGATTATGGTTTGACCGCAAAATTGATATTCCTCGTCCTTCTAATGCTTGTTTTGGATTCGACGTAACTACAGGTTGGACGTTTTTTGATTTGAATGCTCTACATGATGAATATCGAGATGAGCCGGGAACAGTGATTGAAGCTGATTTCTATCACGCAAATCAGTTTCTTGGTTTGAGTGATGAGGAAATATTAGCAATAGTTCAGGGTTATTTAGCAACTTGTGTGCCAGCATTTCGGGAGGCAAAGATAATTGATAGTAGTATCATTCGGCTACCTCAAGCAGTGACTCACTTTGCACCTGGTAGCTATCGTTATATGTTGCCTGCGAAGACAAGTTTTGAGAATGTGTTTATGAGTGGGGATTGGATTGTGAACCGTCATGGTTCCTGGTCGCAGGAAAAGGCTTATGTTACTGGTTTGGAGGCAGCGAATTTAGTAGTGTCTTATTTGGGAAAAGGTAAGCCAGCTGAGATTTTAGCTGTAGAAGAGGACGAAGTGCATATCCAAGTGGCGCGATCGCTCAACCAAACTTTGCGTAAATTGAGCAAATCTATCCTACCTGACTTTTGGCTGCCGTAATCTGTAGGGTAGCACAGCAGTGCATCCCTACTGCATGTATATTTCTCGCAAATCTAGTTAATCATCAATTGTAATTTAAATTCGATAAGCTAAAGAAAGCGATCGCGATACTATCCTTATAATGTAAATCAAATCACATAAGCTTATGGAGCCAGACTCTTTACCAACTGAGGTGATTCTGACGCACCCGCGTGAGTCCCTCGGTAGAGTGCAACTTGATTGGACACCCCAACCCGGAAACTATCTTGATTTTGAAGGTAAAACCTACGCGGTTTTAGAGCGCCGTCATAGATACAAACTTCAAGCTGGGCGCTACCGCTTGCATAATATTGCCATTTATGTACAGTCTGCTAAACGACCATCTGAGAAAAGTTTGGTAGCGGGACGTTGGGTAGTCGGCGATGCCACCTGCTGCTACAATGCTCATTCAGAACTTATTCGCTGTGCAGTCAACCCAGATGGCCCTTGCGAATCTTGCCGCTTTTATGAAAAGTTAGAAGTTAGGAGTTAGAAGTGAGGAGTTTGGAGTTTGGAGTTTGGAGTTACAAGTTTGGAGTTAAAAGTTATTCTCCCTCATCTCTTCCATCCCCGTCAGCTTCCCGTACCAAAAACTTCTCCTACAGTTAAGCGGGTACCATTCACAAAATCCCATCCAGACTGGGGACGTTTACCAGCTAGCTGAACTTCTCGCAACAGCAATAAACCTTCCCCAGTCTGGACAATCGCGCCAATTCCTTTAGCAATGCTGACTACAACTCCTGGTCGATCTGATGTATTTGACAAATCAGGCAATTTATGTATTAATTCTTGTAATTCTGGTGGGAGATCGCAATCGCTTACAGAACCAAGAGGAGCAGAAGCGGTGATTTTCAGCAGGTTGTTACGAAAGGTAGCGGTGCAGTTAGGGTAAAAGCCTCTGATTTGATTGTGTAGTTGGAGCGCGCTTTTTGACCAATCCAAAGCATAATCTTGTTTTTGAATTAGAGGCGCATAAGTAGCTGCTAAATTATCTTGAGGTATTGGTTGAATTTCTTTACGTTCCAACTTCAACAGAGTTTCCACCAACAAATCCCCACCGATTTCTGCTAGTCTGTCGGCTAAATCTTGAGCATTATCCAGTAATCCAATCGGTGTAGTGGCTATTTGGAGCATTGCGCCGGTATCCATCCCCACATCCATCAACATGGTGGTGATCCCCGTTTCTCTCTCACCGTTATACAAACACCACTGAATCGGTGCTGCACCGCGATATTTGGGTAAAATCGAGCCATGCACATTAATGCAAGCTAATTTTGGCATATTCAAGATTTTTGCCGATAAAATCTGTCCATAAGCGACAACAACAAACACATCTGCATCTAATTGTTTGAGTTTAGTTAAAGTTTCTTTGTCTTTTTTCACCCGTTCGGGTTGCCATACTGGTAAGTTGTGAGCAATAGCGATCGCTTTTATGGGTGAAGGTGTAAGTTTATTTCCGCGTTCCCGGCGTTTATCTGGTTGAGTTACAACCGCCAGCACCTCAAATTCTGAATGATTCAATAATTTTTCCAAGGTGGGTACAGCAAACTGAGGTGTACCAAAAAATACAATTTTCATTAATAATTTAGTAGTTTTTAGTTGTGAGTCATTAGTTCATCGTAAGTGCGCCCTTCATAACTGACAACATTAGACTTCTTGGCATTTATCGGGGTAAAGGTGAAGGGGAAAAGGGTAAAGAAACTCAAAAACCTTTCCCTTTACCCTTTTCCCTTTACCCTAAGAGTGCAAAAATATATTTTTGCAAGAGGTCTATTTAAGTTGTATGTTGAAACAGAATTCACTAAGCCTGCATCTAGCAGGTTTCTGTATTCGGGACGCAGTTGCAAAATACAGTTGTTAGCTGTAAATAATATTGGCTGTTTGGTGGTACAATATCTTCGTATTCATCAAACCAAAGGCTGCTTGATTAACTTGCCGGGTTAAGTTGACAAGCGTAACAGCTAGTATCAGCCGCATTTGCCTCTAGTGAAATTAATCACTTAGTGGTTTTTCTTTGCGAGTCGCTAGAGCATCTACCGAGTGAATTTTGTTGTGTTCCCGATCGTCTGCTTGAAATTAACTTTAAATGTAGTTACATTTCCGAAAAACTATTGCGTCTTCTAACTACTTCTGTAGTTTAGAAAGCAATTTATAACTTTGGGTTGCTGATAGCAATATATTCTGAGTATGATGTATTATGCGTCCGCTTTCCCAGGTTTTTAATTAACGCCTCACGTTTACTATCATGAGGGTTTGCGCTGTTATATTTAGTGTGTAACCTAGCTTATTTGCAGTGTACTAGCGATCGCTAGTACGATCCCCGATAGCTGAGTTATCTAACTCTTGTTCGCCAGCCTCATTCCTCAAACTATATCCTCAATATTTCTTAACCAAGACTTATTTTTGGTGTGTTTGGGTATAGGACACTATATATCGTGTAGTAATTACTGAGTTCTCAGCATATTTACTATACTCGCATATTTTTGCAAAAAAATATTCCGTATCTAAGCAAGAAAAGGTGTAGACAATGATACTTAATTTTTGTAAACCTCTGCAAACTTTGAAGATATTATTTCGTCATTAGTTTTAGTTTCTTGTTATACATATAACTACCACCTGCTCGTTGCTGTTGATGTATTGCTTCTCACATAGCAATTGCCCCCTCTAGAGAGTCTACAAATGCTTAAACCCCTTTTGCTGTCAGGATGGTTCCGCACCCAACCATTTCTCAATTACGTTGTCGTTGTGATACTGATTGCACCTTTATTAGGAGCATCGGCTCACACGATCCCAGTAAGATCCGAAGTACATAAACTAACTTCGATAACTGAAGAATCTGACTCTGGATCAAAGGAAATAGCTGTAGTTGGGGAACCTGAGATAGCTGAAACATTAAAAACAGATCAAATCGAATCGATAACAGAAGAATTTGACTCTGTACCAACACAAAGTACTGCTGTTCAGGAACCGCAAGTATTACCAGCAAATAAAATTGAGTCTTCAACTGAAGTAGATAATTATCTGTCAAGCAGCGATTTAGATGTAAGTGATGTAACTGTTCCCGATTCTTTGGCAGCAGTTGAACTCGCACCATCAACAGATGTTCCTGTTAGTCAACTTAATTTAATCCGCAAACTTAAAGCTGCTAATGTCAAGTTTTTAAGAGGACAAGAAAATTATCTCTCTAGAGAAAAGTCTTTGACTGAATCATTGACAGCAACTCAAGTAGCACCAGCTATTAAAGAATCTCAATCAACCACAATGACGGAAATACCTGTTGTGGAACCAGCTAATGAGTCCCAAGCAGAACAAATAGACCCAATAGGTAGTCCTCATCCGATTCCTTGGAAATGGATTACAGCAACTCAAGAAGCTGTTGCTGCTAATGGTGGTTCTGGAGTGCGTCACTATCGCAGCGTACCCGTGATTTCTCCAGATGGTAAATATGCTGTTTATAGTCGGGTGCAACTGGAGGTAAAACCTCAAATGTACAACAGCCGTGTCACCAGCGTGCTGTTTGTCCAAGATATGCACACTAAGAAATTGTGGGTGATGGCTTCAACGACTCCAGTTAGCGATCCTTTATTAAAGGTAAAGGCAGTAAAAGCGGAATCGTCAGAAGAAACCGATCCGAGCGGTAAGATTGGAGTATTAGTTCCAGTTAGCTGGTCAGAAAAAGGCGATCGCTTCTTAGCACGCAAGTTTGATGGTATATTTAACACAGGTGATTCTACAGATAGTGCAGTGATTTGGGATCGGCAAAAAAATCACGCTAACACAGTCGCTCCTGTAAGTGACGAAGAACATGAAAAAATTGCCGTATTGTTAGGCTGGAGTAAAAGCCAACCAGATCGCGTATTATTCCGTGCGGGAGAATTGGGCGAGGAAAACTGGCCATTAATGCAAGTTGCTAATGATGGTAAGACTATCACTACAACCGACAGCGATCGCGCGATTACTTTTGGTAAAAAGGTGACAGAAATTTGGGCAGGCCCCCAAGTTGCCTACCGATAGATTATAAAAAACCCTACATACTCCCGTTGTCGTCACTGCTGACAACGGGATTTTTTATCTGTGTTTTCGGAGAGTGACAGAGATTGAATATCTTCAATTTTTACTGGTTTGGTGAGACAAATTCATATTTTCAATCAGCAATATAATATCTACCAAACCATCTATAAAAAGCAGTTTGTAATCAAGACTTTAGTCCTCAAAGCCAGGACTAAAGTCTTGACTACGAACCAATAATTTAACTAAATCATAAATAAAAATACTTAAAATTAAACCTAGAGAGGCTTATCACCTCTTTCCCATTCAGGTATAGCACCCTTCACCCGGCGGATGGGTAAGTTGGCAATTAAAGCTGTGGTTCGTTGGTTGCTTTCTAAGGAGAACTCCAAGCCCTCTGTCTCAATTTCTACATAGCGACAGACTACATCTAGGATTTCTTTGCGCATTTTTTCCAACGTTTGAGGATCTATATCAGCGCGATCGTGAGCAATCACCAATTGCAGGCGACGTTTAACTTGAGTTCGACTGCTATCAGGGCCGCGAAAAAAAAGTTTTTCTAGAAGTTCAATCATTACGAATAGGTCTGGCGCGGAGACTGGAAAAGTAAGTTAGACAATCTTTGTCCTGAACAACCTTCGTATCCGGGCGAAGATGCTGTCTTGGGACGAGTCGATCTCCAGAAATTCGACACTTTCTCCTTCTAATCTACGAGCAATGTTCTCAAAGGCTGTGGCAGCTAAAGAGGGATTTTCTGCTAACACTAAGGGTTCGCCGCGATTGGTAGATACAATAACACGCTCGTCGTCAGGGATTACCCCGATCAAGGGAATGGCGAGAAGTTCCTGAACATCTTGCACTGACATCATATCATTTGCCTGCACCATTGCGGGTCTGATGCGGTTAATTATTAAATGAACACGCTTGATACCTTGTGCTTCTAGTAACCCTACTACCCGATCCGCATCGCGAACTGAGGAAATTTCTGGTGTGCTAACAATTAACGCTTCTTTGGCTGGGCCGATCGCATTTTTAAACCCATTTTCAATCCCGGCAGGGCTATCAATAATCACATACTGATATTTTTGCGCTAGTGCATTCACCAATAACTTCATCTGTTCGGGTGTGACTGCATCTTTGGAGCGATTTTGGGCTGCCGGCAAAAGTACGAGATTGGGTTGGCGCTTATCTTTCACCAAGGCTTGTTCTAAACGGCATTCTCTGGCTAAGACTTCTACCGCAGTATAAACAATGCGGTTTTCCAGCCCTAACAGCAAATCCAAATTTCTCAGACCAAAATCCGCATCAACCAAAGCAACTTGACGCCCCATTTTGGCTAAAGCCATACCCAAATTTGCTGAAACTGTGGTTTTACCCACTCCTCCTTTACCGGAGGTAATCACAATAATGCGAGTCATGATAGAAATGCGGTCAATGAGGGTTCAGGAAATATAAAACAGTAAATTGCAGTATAAAGTATGAAGTATCGTATCAAGTATGAAGAAATATCTGTTCTCCCTGATGAGGGTGAGGCATGAATATTTGTTTTATTTCATCTTTACTTATATACTTCATTCTTTAAGTAAATATTTATGGTTCTTAATTGCTCTTGGTGAATTGGTTTCTGGAAAAATCAGTCGCCCTAGCGATACGAATTCCTTGGGGCGTAATATGTGCCACCTCTGGAAAAAACTGCATTGGCGGTTTTTCTGGTGCTCTAGCTACAGCATCTGCGATCCGCAGTTGGGTTGGTTCCATTTGCAAGGCCATAATCAGACACTCACTATTGCCTCCAGCCCCAGCATGAGCGATTCCACGCAGACGACCCCAGATAATAATATCTCCATCTGCAATTACAATACCACCTGGATTTAAATCTCCCAAGAGAATTACTGTCCCAGGATGACGAATTTCTACTCCAGAGCGGACTGTCATTTCTAAATAGAGGGCATCTTCTTGGGGGATCGCTGTAGCTGTTGGCTCGGAACTCAGGGAAGTTACGGGCTGTAATTGTTCTACTGAATACCCAGATGTGACAGCAGCGATCGCAGTTTGTCGCCGACTCGTCGAGACAGATATTAGCCGGAGTTGGACTTCACTCAAAGCCTCGGCGAGTTCTTGGAGTTGTCTGGTATCTACCAAACGGTCTTGTGCCATTAAATGCACAGGTGTATTAGATACACGGAAGCGATCGCCTGCACTCAGACGTTGCCTGATTTGTTGCCAAATATCTGACCAAGTGAGTTCTGAAGCAGATACTTGAGATTCTGAGGGCAAAATTAATAAAAGTCGTCCCTCCTTACTTTTTAACTGGACTTGAGTATTATCATTTACGCGATGCGCTGGTAATGCTAACTCATTGGGATTTAAATCAGTCAGGATAAAATCCGATCCGGCATCAATATTTGTTGACTCTACATCTGGGTCAGCAGGATTTGACTCTACATCCCCAAGAACAGTATCTGATTTTAAATAAAGGAGGAGAGATTTTAACTCAGCATCCGGGAGGATAGAATCTGACTCTACATCAGAAACAGTAGGATTTGCCTCTACCTCAGAAAGGATAGAGTTTGATTCTGCATTAGGAAGCGCAGAATTTGACTTTAGATTGGGAATCGCAGAATCAGAAGTCATGCAGTACTAGCCAAAAGACAATAGATTTTCAATTTTGGGTCGCACCTTTGGTGCGCTGACAGCGCAACTTGGATTTTGGATTTGTGTCACGGAAAAGGGGTGTTGGCGTAGCGGGATATTAGTCCGACATTAACCAAAAGACTCTTTAATCTAAAAATCTAAAATCTCAAATTGGCACCGTCAACCTCTGATAAACTGTCCCCAAGGCATCAGCATCGCCGACATTACCTGGAAACAGCACCACAGGCAAATCAGGAAACTGGGGATGATCGGATGACGTTAACACCATTGAACAACCAGCTAAAATTTGACCGAGTAAACGGGCTGAAGTTAAAGCTAGTCCAGTACTCAAGACATCGTTTGAAGTAATGCCACCCTTGCTGATTAAGAATCCTATATCAGATGGTAAACCTCGCACAATATCCATTAATAAACTTGAAACTTTTTCCCCAAACTCCAATCGTGTTTTGGCATCTTGAAAATTTAGTTCCTGACGGCTAGTATAAACCACTGGTGTTTTGCCATCTTTGTGTGCCGCTCGTGTACTTTCTTGGATTTCAGTTAGTAATGCCGCAGATTGATTTGCATCATCAACTAATCGCTCTACATTTACTTCGATGCCTACAGTTCCTTCTAGTTGCAACAGCGTCTCTAATTGCTGGGTAGTCTTTTTCACATGGGAACCAACAATCACCGCACCTGGTTTGCCTTGGCGCACGTACTGAGCCATGTTTTCGGCGGCAATGGGTTGGGGTGGTAAAGCGGCTAAAGCCGTTAAAATACTTGCTGCACTGCGAAATAAAAAGCGTTTGCCTTGACTGGCGGCTGCTAATATATCTACTGCAAAGCGGTTGAGATCGGCTTGGGTTTCACCATCGACGACAGCGCACTGATTACCATGAAGTTGTAACAATCGTTCCAAACTACCAACGCGAATATCGGCCAGGAGAAACCTTTCTACAGCTTCGGCACTAATTCGTCCTTGAGTCTTTTCTTCGACGTACTTGGGTAAGTAACTGTGATGGTAGCTGAAGACGGAATCACGAGCAAATTCGGTTTCATGGACTGGGGTGGTTACACCGTCAATCATCAAGTAATGAACGCTATCGCGGGTGATGCGTCCGCCTTCAAAAAATGCTGGTACGAGAAAATGAGCATCAAAGGGGCCGAGTTCTTGGGCGATCGCATCTGTTTCAATGGGATAATGTCCCCGCAAAGTAGAATCAGAACGGCTGACAACTAAAAAATCGTCAATTCCTTCAGCCTTCAAAGCGATTTTGAGGTTGTGGCAAACTTCTTTGGTGACAGATGCAGCTGACTCTGGCGTTAGCGCTCTAGTATTAGTCAGCACAAAGAAAATCGGCGAATCATCCTGCAACCCACGGCGTAAAGTCTCCACATCCCAGTGCATTAGCAGCAAGCAGCTGTGGACTGTTTGAGAACCTGTAGGGTCATCATCCAGGACAATTATTTTGGGTTTGTTGCTCATTTAAGTCAACGGGGCGATTGTTTTCTGGGAAAATATTGGGTGACTAGAAGTCACTACTACATGAGTAAAGTCCACCTCCGTGAACTAATCCAAAATCAAGGGTTTTATAACCTGTGGAGGCAGGTAAATTCTCGTGTAACCACTTTTACAAACATTCTCTTAGCCTTTGTGCAATTTTCTGATTTCTGCTTGGACATCGATCGCAATTTGCAATGATTGATTTAGCAGTTGAGCATATTCGCCTGCTTGACTACTAACTTGTAAAGCTCGCAGACTGGCTAAATTATTCACAAATAACTCTTGGTTATTAGCAAGCAATTTTTTATTATCTCGCAAAATTCGTTCCGTTTTCAGAGCGCGGACTAAATCTTCTCTAATTAGTTGTAAAGCGGCGGTGACTTGATCTCGGTCATGGATACTGCTTTCTACGTTTCCTGATGCTGCCAATTGGTCATTAATATCGATAGCAGCAACCAGGTCATGATATTTATCAACTTCATCTAAAAGTATTGTCAGTCCTTCAGGACAGGTTAATTGTCGCCACAGCCATCGCCCCACTAATATCGGCATTGGCACTAAAATTAGTAAAAGAATTCCTAATCGAACTGAAGAACCAATTGTTGGCAGAATAATAAACGCGTAAACAAAGCCTACAATTATTGGCGTTAGCGCCAGCGTCACCAGCATTTCACTGATAAAAAACCCTAATCGCTTTTTGCCATCTCGCAAAACCGAGGGACGAAAAACGTCTTCTGGATCGAACCCAGTCAAACGTCTTAGTTCCCCCTTACTAATTTCCAAGCCTATTAAATCCGGCTGCACGTCTGCATACTCCTATGGAAACCCAAGTTGCGTATTCATTTTAATCGGGTTTACCGTGATGATTGTGGTTATATTCAGGAAACCAGTTTTCATCTAAGATTTGTTCTAAAGAGCCAATGGGTATAGAGGGAAATATGTCAATGGCAAGTTGAGAGCGATCGCTTGCTTCTATCCTTGCATCTTGATAACATTCATCAAATATTTCTAAAATGTAAGGTTTAAGACTAGGACTCTCTTTAAGTCGCTCTTTAATCTCTCTACGAAATGTCCTGATTTCGCCTTTCCAATGCCCTTCATTTCGCTCCCGTTCCCTATCCCAATATATGAGCTTAAGCAGATGTTCCAAAAGTCGAGTCAATAGACTTTTGACCGCTCGCTTTTCGCTCCTACCCATAGTTTCTAATTCTTCTAACAAATTATCTAAATCAACAGCAGAAAACTGTCCAGCGCGAAGTTGGTTTATAGTTGTCCTCAGCCACAGGTAATAATCTTCGTCGTATAAACTTTGAGTTGCTGGTTGTATTATTGGTGTCACCATACAATAGCCAAACTCCTACTATTTTTTTTAATTGAGCTTCAATTGAGCTTCTATGCAATTGGAAGCCCAAGTTGCGTATTTATTTTAATCGGTTTTGGTGTGGATGAATTTCTTTAGCCAGATCGACTGAGGGTAAACGCCAACTCAGCGTGACTCGCACCCCTCCATTAGGCAAAGTTAGGCAAAGTTAACAGAAGTAACTGATTGTCACTTCTGTTGTAACATCAAAGACAAGCAGAACTTAGTACAGCATTTCATTAATTCGTAGCGAATTAAATTTGGCAATACACGACAATGCTAATACATCGGCGGCCTTGTTAATGCATCGGCTTGCATTAAAAACGCTACGCTTTTACGCAAAGCTGTACTTAGTTGTGTTCAAGACTTATATCACTAACAGTTTCACTGTCAGCTTTGGTGTTTCAACAAAAATCGAAAAAGTCTAGCTAAGGTGCAGGAGCAGTTTAGTAGTGTACCGTGTGGGAATCTTCAACTGGTGTTTGAGGTTTGAGCTGTAGCCTTGAGTTGCTAATGATATATACTCAGCATCCATCATGCTGAGGTTATGAATTTCAATCAAGGTGCTATACCGAAAATATTCCTTAAGTCTAAATTAAAGCTTACTCAAAGAATGAGGTTTTCATTTCTCAAGTCATTGAGAATATACGAGTTCCCATTCATTAACCTCCAAATATCAGTCTGATAAATCAATTATTACTGAGGTAAAAATGGCTAAAACTAAAGCTAAATCAACAGATATTCTTTCATTAATTGAAGCAGAGCATCGCCAAGTTGAGAAATTTTTTGCAGAAGCAGAAAAAGCTAAAGGTGCAAGGTTGGTTGAGCAATTCAATCAAATCTATATAGAATTGATATTACATGCAAGAACTGAAGAATTAGTCTTCTACCCAGCTTTGCGAGAATACGAAGAAACTGAACAATATGTTGAAGAAGCTGAAGAAGAACATGAAGAAATTTCAGTTATTTTAGAAGAAATTAAGGCGCTTAAGCCTACTCAACCTGAGTTTAAAGAAAAAATGAGCGAATTGAAGGAAACACTTAAGCATCATGTAGAAGAAGAAGAGGGCGAAATTTTTAATGCTGTGCGCGAATGTATGAGCGATCGAGAACTAACTGAATTGGGACAGGAGTTTCAGGAAACTAAAGCTAAGTTGGTGTCAAATGTGGAAGCTGCATTAGCAATGTAGGAATACATTTGTTCTAAATGTTTGCATAAATAGTTAGCCATAATTTCCACGTAATTAGGGCATTAAAATTACCCAAATATTCCTTCATCAAAGAGTACAAAAATGACTGCTACAAATGGTAAGAACAAAATTCGTTATGCCGTTGTTGGTTTAGGTTGGTTTGCCCAACAAGCTGCCTTACCTTCATTTGTCCACGCTGAAAACTCGGAATTAGTGGCACTAGTTTCAGATGACCCCACTAAAAACGAAGAATTGAGCAAAAAGTATGGAATAGAGCATACTTACTCCTACGAAGAGTATGAGAACTGTCTGGCAAGCGGCGAGGTTGATGCAGTTTATATTGCGCTACCTAATCACTTGCATTGTGACTATACTGTGCGGGCTGCTAATCAGGCAATTCATGTATTATGTGAAAAGCCAATGGCAGTAACAGAAGAAGAGTGTGAGGCAATGATTAAAGCTGCTAATGACAATAATGTGAAGCTGATGATTGCCTATCGCTTACATTTAGAAGAAGCTAATTTACAAGCAGTCGAAATTTTGCGTTCAAAGCAAATTGGTGAACCACGAATTTTCAACTCAGTTTTTACTCAGCAAGTAGAAGAAGGCAATATTCGTTTACGAGATGTTACAGGTGGCGGCACGCTCTATGATATTGGCATCTACTGTATTAATGCTGCACGTTATCTATTTCAAGATGAACCAATTGAAGTATTTGCTGTAGCTGCTAATAACGGAGAAGAACGCTTCAGCGAAGTGGAAGAAATGGCTAGCGTTATCTTGCGCTTCCCAAATGAGCGTTTAGCAACATTTACCTGTAGCTTTGGAGGAGCAAGTGTTTCAACCTATCAGATTGTAGGTACTCAAGGCGATTTACGAGTAAATCCTGCATATCCTTGGCAAGGAGAAATCAAGCATTACCTGACAATTAATGGTGAAACCCAAGAGCAAACTTTTAAGGATCGCGATCAATTAGCAGCTGAATTTACCTACTTCTCTGATTGTATTCTGCAAGATAAAGACCCAGAGCCATCTGGAACGGAAGGATTGATTGATGTTAGTATCATTCAAGCACTTTATCAGTCAATTGAAACTGGTCAACCTGTGCAAATCCAAACTCGCGATCGCCATCAACGTCCCACATCAGATCAAACTATTGAGCGTCCTCCTAGTGACGAGCAGCCAGACTTGATTCATGCTGCTGCACCTTCTGGGCAGTCATAAGGTTGGTTGAAGAAGATGTTTAAATGCTTTGCATGGGAATGCTTCATGTGTACTGTTGACTGGAAACAGCAGCCCCTAATTAGTCATTCTCATGCAGAGCATAGGAACAAAAGAACAATGAGGAAACCTAGCTTTTTTCGACGACTTGTATATACACCGTAGATTCCCTAGTAGATGGCGATTAGTGGTAAGGGGTTAGGTTTGAGTAAAAGTTGCACAAGACGTTAATTTATAATCTATGTACAACTGCTGAGGACTATTGAAGGAATATATCCATTTGTAGGGGATGAAATTGATACCCAACCATCTTTTCCACGATTTTTAATTGTTACTTGCTGACCACTTTGTAGAACTCCAAGAATAGGGCTGTTAATTGAGGGTTCTTGCCTTACACGTAGAACTCCTTCCACAAAAATTTTGCGACAGTTATCTGTTTGAGAAGTTGTTTGTGAGGGAGATACTGGCTGTCCACATTGCTTGAGATAAGCGGCAGATATATAGCCAGACTGCGGCGATGATATTGCCACCCAGCTACTTGAAGAATTGGTCTTTTCAATAATTACAAGTGAGTCATTACGCAATGTTCCAATAATTGCACCATCTGGACTAGACCGGATATTGAGATTATCACCATTAGTCTCAACTAGGCGGCAGTTATCTGGGGCCTGTACAAGTTGATATTTACTTGAATGTTGGAGTGATGTATGAATAGTAGAGCCAGCAGGATATGCTGTCAGTGTCAACGAAAGTGTTGCAGTTATCGCTAAAGGTTTTCTCCAGTCAAGAAACTTTATCATAAGCAAACATCTCAGTCTAAAAATAATGATTAGTAATACCAATTATTTGTGAAACACAAAATCAAGCTTGTTAAGACTTAGGACTTAACCCTAAGTTCTGGAGCAACCTTGCAGGTAAATCGGTATAAGTTGCATTTTTAACAAATGACGTTGGTGAAGAAAGTTTTGTTGCAAAAAAAACGCTTGATTAGTCAAAAGTTGCTTGAAAATTAACAACGCCTTTTTTTGAGTTTGCTTGCTATATTTATGAAACTTACTATTGTGATATCGAAGACATTGAGTACTAGTTATTTTGTCGCGATCGCCCAATAATAAAAGGCAGATAGATCGCTGGCGGTTCAAGTAAAATTACTGCCGACAACGATCTATCTATTCTGCCTGATGAACAACAAAATAAACTAAGGATAAAGACCTCTGTCAGTCAACGCTTGAGCTACTCTACCTACCCCCAGTGTGTAAGCTGCTAGCCTTAAAGAAATTTGCCGTACCTCCGACTGGTGAATCACCTTGCGATAGGCTTGCACCATCAAATGTTCCATTTCGCGGTTGACGCGCTCCTCATCCCAAAATACGTAAGAAAGACCCTGCACCCACTCTAAATAACTGACTACTACACCGCCAGCATTCGCCAAAATATCAGGTAGCACTGTCACACCCCGCGCCTCTAAAGCCAAGTTAGCCTCAAGAGTAACCGGGCCGTTAGCTGCTTCTGCGACAATTTGCGCCTGCACCTGATTGACATTTTCTTCAGTGATTTGGTTCTCCAAAGCCGCTGGTATTAAGACATCACAGGGTAGAGTTAATAAATCTGCATTGCTAATTGGTACAGATTGCGGGAAACCGACAATACTCTTGCGATTTTCAGCGGCGTAGACTTTTAATTTGGGAATATCAAGACCAGCTTCGGAGAATATTCCTCCAGCACCAGTCGAAACGGCGATAATTTTCGCGCCTGCTTCATATAGTAATTCTGCTGCGGCACAGCCGACGTTACCGAAACCCTGAATAGCTACTCGCACTCCTACCAAGGATTTACCTCGGTCTGCTAACGCCTCACGGACAATAATCATTGTGCCACGTCCGGTTGCCATTTCTCGTCCCAGAGAACCACCAATCGAAAGGGGTTTCCCAGTTACAACTCCTGGTACAGCATGACCGACATTCACAGAGTAAGTATCCATCATCCAAGCCATTTCACGGGCAGAAGTACCCATATCTGGCGCAGGAATATCTACGGAAGGCCCAATATCTTTAATCAACTCGCTGATATAACGGCGGCTGATTCGCTCTAATTCACCAACACTGTAGCGTTTGGGATCTATAGCAATGCCACCTTTCCCGCCACCGTAAGGAATACCTAATAAGGCACATTTCCAGGTCATCAGCATTGCTAAAGCAGATACTTCGCGCAATGTCACAGCCGGATGGTAACGAATTCCGCCCTTGTATGGGCCTAAGACATCAGAGTGCTGCACTCGGTGTCCAGCGAGAACTTGTATTTCCCCATTATCTAGTTTCACGGGAATGGAAACCGTGACAACCTTACGCGGGTGGCTGAGAATTTCTAGCAAACCCTGATTTAAATTTAATTCTTTAGCTGCCGCTTCTAAGTAACTACACGCTTGGTCAAAGGGGCATATATGCGCTGGTGAAGCAGGTTCTGACAGCAACGAGGATCTTGAAATCATAAATTTTCTCCTAATCACGGTATCTTTGCGAACCGGATCTCATCTGTACAAAATCTATCCTTTTTTTTTGGAAAAAGGATAGATTTTGTAGTTTTTGTTACAGTTTTATATTTTAGATTCTGCTTTATGTGCAAAGCAGTATACGGACTAATACATTAGACTTCTTGGCATTTGTCAGGGTAAAGGTGAAGGGGAAAAGGGTAAAGAAACTCAAAATCCTTCCCCTTTAACCTTTACCCTTTTCCCTAAGAGTGGAAAAATATATTTTTGCAAGAGGTCTATTCACTTTAGGCATCGCTTCGCACCGTTGATTGCCTCTTTCTCTAAAGTTGCTATCAAAGGCTTTGCCTGCGATCGGAATTGGTTTGTTAGCTGCCGATGATGTAGGCTTTGACAAAATCTATAAAAAAGCGATCGCATCAGAGTGCGATCGCCTTTTGATCTAGTTTGAACGAAAAATCATCGTTTCAGGCACTTGAAATAATCGAATGTACAAAAAGCCTTGCAATATCTTAACCAGATGAATTTCTTCATCCACTATGAATAATGCTATCGAGTTGCAGTTCAAGATAGATAGTTTTAAATCCACTGTTGTTTGGGGATTCACCAATTTGGTAAAAACCGCGTTTGAGATAAAGCATCCGGGCTACATAAGAAGAAGAATGTTCCCAAGTATACAAACGTAAGTACCTTTTTGCTTTTGCTTGTGCTAAGTCGATGGTAAAGTCTAATAGCTCTTTTCCAATTCCTTTTCCTCGAAATTGTGATGCTACACAAAACCAGCCTAACCAGTCAGCTTCTTGTTCGTCTTCGCTTTTGCAATATAACCCAGTTAGCCCAATTACTTGAAAAGATTTCTCATCGATAGCAACCCAGTAATTGAGCTGGGTAATTCCACTGTTTGAAAACCATTGAGCATATTCATCTCGATATAAACTTGCCGCCAGCGATGGACTATCACTACTATTACTCACACCTGGAAAAACTTCCTCTCTTAAGTGAATTGCTTGCTCCAAGGTTGCTATCGATAATAATTCAATGTACATAACACTAGTAACTCAAGCTTAAAGTAGCTATACCTATATCTAAGCTACTATCTCAATTAATCTGTAAATTTTTCGGCGAGCAGGCATTAAGTGGGAACCATTATTGCTGCCATTCTCCCTCTTCATTCCGAAGAACTAATTTTACTCTAGCTTTCATACCTAATTTGCTTTTCCTCTTTGAGTTTGTTTTTTTTCTTAGTTGAGCATGGCACCAAATCGAAACGAAATACGAGCAAGTCCTGAATCTGAATGCTGTTTTCGTAGCTTGGCTGAGGTAAATACCAAAAGTAGTCATGGCGCACATGATCCATCCGAAATCCGCACTTTTGATAAAAAGCAATGTTGCCAAGACTTGAATTAGACGTGCCGACGAGTATCTGCCTCTTGCCGCGTTGCCTCGCCTCTTGAATCAACCAAGCAACGAACTCCTTACCTAAACCCTGCCTTTGAAACTCAGGGGCTATACCAAGTTCCATAATTTCGCAGGGGTCGCTGCGCCATTTCATCGTTGCTGCACCAACCAAGTGTTCGTTGTCGTCCATGCGATATACAGCATCAACGAGGTTAGCAAGCCCCCATCGCAGTGCACGCTCCGATTCTTCTGCCAACAGTAGTATCGGAATCAGCGCTTCAAGTTCGTCGTCACGAGCTTGTCGAATAGCAATCGCCATTCATATTCCCTTTTAATCACAATTTATTTTTCAAAACTATAGTAACAAGTAGATGTTGAACGTTTTAGGTTTTTGACTTGAGGAGGCGACAAGGGAGCTAAAGAGCTGCTAACGCGATCGCCGCATTCTGTCCTCCAAAGCCAAAACTCAAACATAATACCTGGCGAATTTTACTTAGACGTGCGGCTGTAACAATATCTAAATCAAATTCTGGCTGCCGCAATCCTAAACAAGGTGGTAATATTTGATGCTTTAGCGCCATGAAAGAAAAAGCTACACCTAAAGCTCCAGATGCGCCTAGTGTATGACCTGTGCTTCCCTTGGTGGAACTAACCGCCACGCCTTGGGGAAACATACGCTGGATTACCATGCTCTCCATCTGGTCATTTAGCTGGGTAGCTGTACCATGAGCATGAATGTAATCGATATCGGCTGGTGATAGACAACTACGTTCTAGACATTGTTTGATAGCAGCGATCGCACTTTTCCCTTCGGGTTCTGGTGAATTACTATGATATGCGTCGTTGGTTAAGCCGAAACCGAGAATTTCACCATACACTTTTGCTTGACGTTGCTTTGCAAACTCTGCTGATTCTAAGACAAACACAGCTGCGCCTTCGCCCAAGACTAAGCCTTCCCGGTGCAAATCAAAGGGATAAGCCCCAGTTTTTGCCAAAGCACCCATCTGCTGAAACCCAGCTAAAGTTAAAGGTGTAATCGGTGCTTCCACTGCACCTGCGATCGCCTGTTGACATTGCCCAGTTTGTATAAGCATAGCTGCTTGGGCAATAGACCAAATTCCAGTTGCACAAGCTGTCATTGGTGCTAAAACTATCCCTGATGCACCAATTTGTCGCGCTGCTGCGATCGCATTGAAATGAGGTAATGTATCTAGCCAATTTCCAAAAGAGGACACGGGGAAATCATTCGCGTTATACATTTGCCGCGCCAGCATTTCCCAAGATGCTTGATAAGAGCGACTCGATCCAATGACTACAGCACAATCAGCTAAAGGTGCAACTAACCCAGAATCTTGTAAAGCAGAAGCAACAACCATCTGAGTTAACCTTGTCAACTCAGATGGTTGTTCACCAATCAAACCTAGAGGAAGTGGTGTCAGTTCTGGAAATGGTTGATGTAACCGAATTCCAGATTTACCTGCGATTAAATTTCGCCAGCTATCCTCTAAGCTTCCACCCAAGGCAGAAACTAAACCAATACCAGTAACACAAACTTTAACCAATCTGAATTTTAGGAGTAAAGAATCTTCCGCTATTCAAACATTCAATTCTTCATTTTGAATTTTAAATTTTGAATTTTGAATTGATTTCTCCTACTGTCCAGGCGTTTTTAAGTTTTCAGCACCTTGAGTGACTTTAGCAGAGTCAATGCGATCGCCTTGCTGAATTTTGTTTACTACATTAAAGCCTTGAGTGACATTGCCAAACACGGCGTAGTTACCATCCAAAAATGCTAGATCGGCTAAAGCAAAGTAAAACTGGGCAGAAGCGGAATCTGGTGATTGCGATCGCGCCATTGCTACTGCACCCTGTTTATGGGGCAATACGACGGGTTGAGCAGTAGCATCAAATGGTTTATTGTAAATCGGAGTATCTGAACCTTTAGGCTTAACTTCTAAAGGTATATAACGAGCATTTCCCGTTTTTGGGTCAATATAGCTACCTGTTCCCAGTCTATCTGCTGGAACTTTCGGGTCTTTGCTTTGAGGATCGCCCCCTTGAACTACAAACGGTTGGGGTTCGCGCACAACTCGATGGAAAGCTAAACCATCGTAAACCCCCTTTTGCACTAAATCTACGAAGTTGCCAGCTGTAATGGGCGCATCAGTGCCGTCTACTTCGATAGTAATCGGCGAACCTTTAACTGTGATTACCACAGTAGCCTTGCCTTCGAGGCGCGGTAAATCTGCCAGTCCAGGAATGCTCTCACTACTAGTTTGAGATACAGATGTTGCTTCAGTAGTTGTCTTGGTGCTTGCCTCGGTTGTGGTCGAGGTAGCTGTCGAGTTTGGAGAAGAGCTATTAGAAGCGACTTGCTGTGTTGAACATCCTCCCAAGATCAAGGCACTGATAATCACAAAAGAAAGCAAAAATTGAGAAATTTTTAACAGCATTGCCTGTTACCGATTTAACCAGAGTATCTTATCGTTTTGAGGAGCATTGGGCATAAGAGGCAGAGGGGCACAGAGGTAGAAGTTCTAAAATGTTTGAATTTTGAATTTTGAATTTTGAATTGATTTCTCCCCTGCTCCCCCTCTTCTTCCCTCACTCCCTTACAATCCTTCTAACGATACTCCCAAAAAGCGGGCTAACTTTGCGCCTTCTGTTTCCAACTCTGTTAAAGATACTGGTTGTCCAACCCTTGTTAATGGTATATCTCGCCGTCCTTTAATGCGTAGATAGAGGGCGCGACGGGGGTTAAGACCTTCTTTTATGTCTATTAATACAGATTGGACATCTTCTATGCGGCTATCAATCTGAATTTGGCGGTTTTTACCAGGAAACCCCCAACGAAAGATTTTGATTGCGCCAGTTTCCCGATCGAATTCGTTGTAACCGCCTCCAACATCCAATAAAATTACTAACCACAGGTATGTAGCTAATAGCAAGCCAGCAGTACCATATAATCCCATTACTAATCCTTGGGGGACAAATACCAGTTGAGTGGGATCGGAAACTATGAGTAAATTAACTTTTAAATAACTGGATATTCCAGCCAATAGAAAGCCGCTTGCTCCCAAGGTAACGATAGTTGCCCACCAGTAGTTACTCAACCGACGAGAACCGAGAACATTTTGGTGCAGGAGGCGATCGCCTTTGTTAATCGTTGTTGATGTCGTCATTGAACTACTATTGCCCGTGAGATACTCGCTGTCACATAATCGTACACTAAATGCTTTTGCATACAGTGGTGGGTTCCTTTGCCAATCCGGCTATTGCTTAGGAGGCACGGAGAGCTATGTTTGAAGTCCACGGGAACCCTGCCGCAGACTATAATTTCACTTTGTACCCTACAAATTTTACTGTCCCGGATAATGCTGGCTTCCTTGTACTACAAGACAAACCACTTAGGCTATTTGTATTAGTCAAGATATGCCAACTTCCTTTTTCCTTGTCTAACGTTTCACATAGGTTTTCCAGAGGTGTATCAACGACATGGCTGCAAAGTCATTATCCACATTTTACCAAACATCGTTGACAAAAACTCAACTGCGCCCTTCCATGTTCCTGCTACCGATATAATTTTTAAGGGTGTTGTACTATTTTTTTACTCAATGGCTGATAAAAATTCTTTACTCCCCACTCTCTGCCCCTCTTATTCCCTGCTCTCCTCTCTATGCCTGTTTTTGACCTCTTGAAATGAGTTATTTACCTACCTCCATCTACATTAAATTTTTTTAGATTTCTGAGAAAAGTTGTGTCAAATTGTAAAATTTCTGATATTCATATTATTTATAAGGTTCGTGTTTCATAGCTAATTTCCTTTTGCGTATCAGGCAAAAACCCTGAGTAGTGTGATAAGTTAAGAATCATTAAGTTACCACAAGCTAGATTACTAGCCGATGGTACGTGTAATGTCATAACCCTGAGAAATAATGACTTAACTAGTCAGTAAGCTCTCAGAATCTCAGTTACTTAAAAGCAGTTGAGATTGTCAAAAAAACGTTAATTCCTCACGGCAGTCGGTTACATTGGCTTTCCGTACTACCTTAGAAACGTTGCAATTTTAGTAAAAAAGAGGATTTAAGTCCGATGACCATCGCAGTTGGACGCGCGCCCAGTAGAGGGTGGTTTGACGTTCTAGACGACTGGCTCAAGCGCGATCGCTTCGTATTCGTAGGTTGGTCAGGAATACTATTATTCCCCTGCGCCTTCCTAGCACTAGGCGGTTGGCTGACCGGCACCACCTTCGTCACCTCTTGGTACACCCACGGATTAGCCTCCTCCTACTTAGAAGGCTGTAACTTCCTAACAGTGGCAGTATCAACTCCCGCAGACAGCATGGGACATTCTCTATTGCTGTTGTGGGGCCCAGAAGCCCAAGGCGACCTCACCCGTTGGTTCCAATTAGGTGGGTTGTGGCCATTCGTTGCCCTACACGGAGCCTTCGGTTTGATTGGCTTCATGTTACGGCAATTTGAAATTGCGCGTCTAGTGGGTATCCGCCCTTACAACGCTCTGGCTTTCTCTGCTCCGATTGCAGTATTCGTCAGTGTATTTCTGATGTACCCCTTGGGACAATCTAGCTGGTTCTTTGCACCTAGCTTTGGTGTCGCAGCAATTTTCCGGTTCCTGTTATTCCTGCAAGGGTTCCACAACTGGACACTCAACCCCTTCCACATGATGGGTGTTGCGGGTGTATTGGGTGGTGCGCTACTGTGTGCGATTCACGGTGCCACAGTCGAAAACACCTTGTTTGAAGATGGTGATGGTGCTAACACCTTCCGCGCCTTCAATCCCACCCAGTCGGAAGAAACCTACTCAATGGTGACAGCAAACCGTTTCTGGTCACAGATTTTCGGTATTGCTTTCTCTAACAAGCGCTGGTTGCACTTCTTTATGTTGTTCGTGCCAGTCACAGGCTTGTGGATGAGTGCCGTCGGCATCGTCGGTTTAGCACTGAACCTGCGGGCTTATGATTTCGTCTCCCAAGAATTACGGGCGGCGGAAGACCCAGAGTTTGAAACCTTCTATACCAAAAACATTTTACTCAACGAGGGTATCCGCGCTTGGATGGCTCCTCAAGATCAACCCCACGAACAATTTGTATTCCCTGAGGAGGTATTACCACGTGGTAACGCTCTCTAATAGACCAAATATCTTAGGCGGCGCTGGACGCGACCAAGAATCCACTGGGTTTGCCTGGTGGTCTGGTAACGCCCGTTTAATCAACCTATCTGGCAAACTACTCGGTGCTCACGTTGCCCACGCTGGTTTGATTGTATTCTGGGCTGGAGCGATGACTTTGTTTGAAGTCGCTCACTTCATTCCTGAAAAGCCCATGTACGAGCAGGGTTTGATTCTGTTACCTCACCTTGCCACTCAGGGCTGGGGTGTTGGTCCTGGTGGTGAAGTAATCGACACCTTCCCCTACTTTGTTGTCGGTGTACTCCACCTAATTTCCTCAGCTGTCCTTGGCTTTGGCGGTATCTATCATGCCGTTCGCGGCCCAGAAACCTTAGAAGAATATTCTTCTTTCTTTGGTTACGACTGGAAAGACAAGAACAAGATGACCAACATCATCGGGTTTCACCTGATTATTTTGGGATGCGGTGCATTGCTTTTAGTGTTAAAGGCAATGTTCTTTGGTGGGTTATACGACACCTGGGCACCAGGCGGTGGTGATGTTCGGATTATTACCAATCCGACATTGAACCCAGCAGTTATCTTTGGTTATGTACTCAAGTCTCCCTTCGGTGGCGAAGGCTGGATTGTCAGCGTCAATAACTTGGAAGATGTGGTCGGTGGTCACATCTGGGTTGCCTTTATTTGTATTGCTGGTGGTATTTTCCACATTCTTACCAAGCCTTTTGCTTGGTCACGTCGTGCATCCATCTGGTCTGGTGAGGCTTATCTTTCCTACAGCTTGGGCGCTCTTTCGCTGATGGGCTTCATTGCCTCAATTTTTGTTTGGTTTAACAACACAGTTTATCCAAGCGAATTCTTTGGCCCTACCGGTCCAGAAGCCTCTCAAGCTCAGGCTTTGACCTTCTTGATTCGTGACCAACGCTTGGGTGCTAACGTCGGTTCTGCCCAAGGTCCTACTGGTCTAGGTAAATATCTGATGCGCTCTCCAACTGGTGAAATCATCTTCGGTGGTGAAACCATGCGCTTCTGGGATTTCCGCGGTCCTTGGTTGGAGCCTCTACGTGGTCCCAATGGTCTTGACTTGGAAAAAATCAAGAATGATATTCAGCCTTGGCAAGCTCGTCGCGCTGCTGAATACATGACCCATGCTCCTCTGGGTTCTTTGAACTCCGTGGGTGGTGTGGCTACCGAAATTAACTCCTTCAACTACGTATCTCCTCGCGCTTGGTTGGCGACTTCTCACTTCGTACTAGGATTCTTCTTCCTAGTTGGTCACTTGTGGCACGCTGGTCGCGCACGGGCCGCGGCTGGTGGTTTTGAGAAAGGAATTAACCGTGATACTGAGCCAGTGATGTTTATGGACGACCTAGATTAAGTTGTAAAGTTTATTTCATCACTGACAACTAAATAATTTAGAGGCTCTTGCATAAAAGCAAGGGCTTTTTTTATAGGAAAATTAGTAATCTATTAATTAAAGTGAGCGACTTGCCAAGGTAAGTAATCTATGAACGACTCCAATTTTATTGATGCTTTGCGATGGACATCTGAAGCTAAGGAAAAGTTACAAAACATTCCCTTTTTTGTCCGCTCTCAAGCTCAAGCCAGAATTGAACAGCTGGCTCGTGAAGCAGGCCAAGATGTTGTGACTGCTGATTTGGTAGAACAGGCTAGGCTTGAGTTTGGACAATAAATCAGGAGTCAGAATTCAGAATTGGTAAATACTCTACCATAAAAACATAGAGTTTTAAGGCGAGAAGATTCTAGTCAATTTAATTCATAATTACGAATTACGAACTTGTACTGAGCTTGTCCTGAGCGTAGTTGAAGGGCGTAGCCGAAGTATTACGAATTACGAATTATTATCAACTTCCTCCTACATTCATTGCTGCTAAAACAGCCTTCTGACTTACATCTCTGTAAACGCTATTTAAATATTTCATTACCACATCACTTGAAGTTGAATTTACTGCGTTTTCCTCTTCCTTTGCTAGGGGAATCGCTCCCAATACATCTAATATCGTTTCGCTGCTAGACGGTACAATCACTACCAAGGATGACTCTAATGGCTCATTGTATTGCCAGAAAGAGTCAATTTTTACTGAATATTTGTTATTAGTAATTGACTGTTGAACATCAAGCGTTTCTGTAGTATTGGGTTCTATCTTGGCACTACGTAATTTACGCAGGTCGCTGATAATTTGCTCTTTAGAACGTCCGCGCAATTGAAATAGTACAAAGGGGTCTTCACTGAAGCGATCGCCTAACTGATAGTAGATCGCACCAATGTGTTTACAAGGATTTGCTTTATCCGGACAAGAGCATTTACTGTGAACATCAGCAAGGGTAAATGGAAATATCGAAAGACCATTAGCCGTGAAGACTTCTTCTATATTTTGTGGCATTTCTCCTGCTAGCAGCTTGGCAGCAAAAATTGCTCTTTGTGACATGGTTTCAATTACATAACCCCACTGTTCATCGGTAAATGGTTCAAGGGAAAGGGAAACTTTATAAGGTTCTACTTCGCTACCTTGAACCCTAGCTAATACTTTTGCACCTTTAAATTCGATGCTGAGAACATTTCCTTGACGAGCATAATTTCTCGCACGTTCTAAACGCTTTTTAAAACGATAGGAATCTAGCAAATCTAGCCATTGTTGTGACCACCATTCTCGGCTTGCTTGCAATGTGTAATTAGTCATAATCAATTTAAAAATTTTGTAGTATGTCTGATTAATTTTATGAGGTTCGTAGTGAGCGCTTTAGCGCTCAAATTAAGGATGTTTAGTCCTGACTACGAAATTATTCTGCATCATCGTCAATTACTGCACTGCGATCGAGTATTAGTAAGTTGCGAAGTTGGTCTGTATCCAGTTCAGTCAACCATTCTTCCCCAGCACCCACAACTTGTTCAGCCAATTGTTTTTTACTTTCAATCATGTCATGAATTTTTTCTTCTAAAGTGCCTGTGCAGACAAATTTATGTACTTGCACATTCCGGGTTTGACCAATCCGAAATACTCTATCTGTAGCTTGATTTTCTACGGCTGGATTCCACCATCTATCAAAGTGGAATACATGATTAGCTCGTGTTAGATTCAGTCCTACTCCACCCGCTTTCAAAGAAAGAATCATAATTGGTGGCCCTTGAGGATCGTGTTGGAAACGGTCAATCATTTCCTCACGTTGTTTTTTGCTGGTGCTGCCATATAAAAAGAATATTTCTCGTCCTAACTGTTTTTCTAAATAGGGTTTAAGTAATTTACCCCACTCAGCAAATTGTGTGAAAATTAAAGCTCTATCGCTTTCTGCTAAAACTTCTTCTAACATTTCTTCTAGGCGCAGAAGTTTGGCTGAATTATGTTGCTCTAATGTCACTTCTTTCAAATATTGGGCTGGGTGATTGCAGATTTGCTTGAGTTTGATTAGTAAAGCCAAAATCATCCCTCGACGTTGCAATCCTTCAGCAGATTCTATCTCTACTAAAGATTGTTCGACAATTTGTTGATAAAGTGCAGCTTGTTCGCCAGTTAAACCGCAAAATACGGTCATTTCTTGCTTATCTGGTAAATCTTGAATGATCTCGCGATCGCTTTTCAATCGCCGCAGTATAAATGGTTGCACTAATGAACGTAACTGAGTCAAAGAAGCTGTATCGCCATACTTTTCAATTGGCATGGCAAACCGCCTCTGGAAAAATTGCTTATTCCCTAAATACCCAGGATTGAGAAAATCTAAAATAGACCATAGCTCTTGCAGTCTATTTTCTACTGGTGTCCCCGTTAATGCAATGCGGAATGTCGCTTCTAATTCCCTGACTGCTTTTGACTGCTTCGCCTCTGGATTTTTCACATTCTGGGCTTCGTCTAAAACTATTATCTGCCAAGAGACACTTTGCAATGACTTGATATCTCGATGAAGCAATGAGTAACTGGTAACGATTAAATCATGCTTTTTCACTGCTTCTAAGAACGCTTTACCTTTTGGACGTTTGTCACCGTGATATTGCAAAATTTTCAGGCTTGGTGCAAATTTATTGACTTCCCTTTCCCAGTTGCCTAAAACTGAAGTTGGACAAACTAATAGTGTTGGATTTTCTAGTACATCCTGTTCTTTCAAGTGCAGCAGAAAAGCAATGAATTGGACAGTGTTATGGCAAAGAATATTGTTAGCGACAAAATTATGATGTTCGCTAACTTCAAAGTCATAAACCCATCCCTCATAATCTATCTCCTCTATAGATTCAATCCGACAATAAAATACCTCTTGGTCGAGAAGACATTGCAAAGACTGTCTTGTTAAGCTCAACTGTTCTACATCTAGGTTGCTATATGCTGACAATGTTTGAGTTGTCCATTTAGAAGGTTTTAGTAGCTGATATTGTTCTTGGGCTTCTCCACTAATCATCTGGCTCATCCCAGCTATTACTTGCTGTAAACTATCTCTAGAAAATTGCTGTGAGCCATTAATGTAAACAGTGTTGTGCATCCCAAAATGCCGCAACGGTAGCCTCGTTCCCCTGACTGTTTGGGCAACCATATCAGAAGCAGGAATTCCTTCAATATTTGTGTTGCTAACCAGTTGACAAATTCGTTCTAACTTGCTCTGTTTTTCTGAGTTATTAAAACCAATTTTTTGGATAAATCTGCGGGCAGAATTTCCTCCAATTACACCAATATAGTAGGTGCGAAAAGTGCGAGTTCCATTAGTGGCACACTTCAGTTTGGGTGATATTCGCAACCAAATGCCGAAACGACGCAATAATGCAGAAAGTTGCTGAATCAGTAAAGCTGAAGCTGTAGCAATTTCAATACTCCCCATACTCAAAACAACGGCAGATTCAGCATCAAAATAGTTTTGTAAAAATATCCGCACACTATCCAAATCTGCTTGCATAATGAACGGCGGAATCGATTTTTCTGCCGATAATTTACCCCAAACATAACCTTTAGCTTCTAAGAATCGCCGATAGGCTTGGCTGTTAACTCGAAGAGCAGAAACTCTATTAGGGAAGGTAGAAATATTAGGGCTGTTAATTTTGAGGTTATAGCGCTTTTGAATGCGTTGACAAGTCTGGAGTAGATCCTCTAATACTTTGGTATCTTTTTGAGATATTGTGACTCTTCCCACATCTGGTAGTTCATGCCCTTCTGCAATCTGCCAAGCAAGAAACTTGACTAAATCAGGGTCTTGTAGTTGTCCATTCCAGAGCGTTTTACCTGGGACACAAACGTAATCACCCACCTGTAAGTTATTTGTCCAACCTTTACTTGTTAATAACTTATGACGATGAGTGATTGTGATATTGCTACCGTCTTCTAGCGTGATTTTTCGCAATTTTTCGCAGACTTGCTGCCGATACAATCGTCTGACATTAGCTTGGACAATTTTGCCAGTTTTTTCATCTATGGAATTAACTAGTAATTGCTCTGTGGGGTTAGACCAAAATCCTTCGCCGTCAAATTCTGTTTCTCCTGCGTGAGTTGTCCAGATTGTCTCGGCTGTGCGTAACAGTCCATTTATATTTATTAGAGTATCATTGGCTACGCATTTACCGAGTCCCATATCGTCGGCGAGACACGCGCCCAAACCCCAACGTTCCAAGAATGACAACCAAGCAGCACCACGTTCTTGATAAGGTCGCAACTGTCCTTTAAAGCCTGTTGGTGTCGGCAAAGGTGCGATCGCTTGATTATTTGTTAATGCCCCAATCAACTCTTGCAATGCCCCAGATGCATCAAAGCTGACTACTGGTAACTTTTCAATTGCTTGAGTATCTCCTGTACTCAGACGCAAAGCATCTTCCAGGGAAAGCGCCATTTGGTCTTTGCGAGTGGTAAAAAATGTTTGGGCTGTCTTGATATCTTGGGGCCGCAATTCTACCCACTCACCGTTAATTTCCACTAGCGGACTATTTAAAGCCACAAGTTTATCAAACTCGGCTTTGGAAATGGTCTGTCCGCCAATTGCCAATTGCCATTGGAAATTTAGTAAACTCTGCAAACCTAAACGTCCCTGCTTTTTCTTTGGGGTTTCGGCTGTAATTTTTAAACCTAAACGGTTCGCCCATCCTTCGCGATTCGCCAAGCTGGGAGGCAAAATTACTCCTAAACCACTGTCTTCCAATCTCCAAGCTACAGCTTTGATAAACTCATAAGCTTGGATGGGGGTGAGACGAGAAAATTGGGGATATTCGGTTTCAAAACTGGCTACTATTGTTGGATATAAACGGGAAGCTACCCCCAAACCTCGCAAAAATGTTTCTTGTGGTTGGTCAATTGTGCGATTTTCATAAACCAATTGTTCAACTGGATTGTTCCAAATAGTTGCTGCATCCACTAAAAACTCTTGATCGTCAGCTGCTTGCAAAAAATACGCCAATGTCCAATCTGTTTCGCCAGACTCTGGAGAACGCAGTTGAAAACAGGTACGAAATTGAGTTTTAAGAGTTAACTGGTATTGTAGCGGCATAGTCCAAGCCTTCAGTGCCGCTTCCAGCCGTTCCATTTCAATTGCATCTGCATTAACTGTACCAGATCCACTAGTTAAGGCTGGCAACCACTGTCGCACCCCAGATGGTAAAGATGCGATCGCCTTAGCTTCCATTGGAGGTTGAGAACCCATCATTTCTCGCACTTGGACATCTATCGTACTGTTGAGAAATCCCAAAAGTAATTCTTGAGGTTCTGTGGGAAAGTCTACATAAAGTAGGGATTGAGGAAACTCCTCCTCAGTCCCCACTTCCTCTTGATAAGTGCGACAAATCAACGGTATATTCCCAGAAAATCTTTCTAGGCGGGTTCCATCTACAGCACTATCTAGAAGTACTCGCCATTTGGCAGAAAATGCACCATCTGATTGTCGGTCAATTGTTGGTAAAAACTTACATCGGGAGATTAAATCTAAACTCCATCGGGCAACCTGCGACCAAAAGCGTAAATCTCCACCCAAAAAAGCATCTTCCCCTTTAGCAGCATTTAGGGGAATCGCGGCGAGAAATTTTACTGCTTCGCTGGGGTTGAGACAAAAACCTTCAACTCGCCACGGTTGCAAATATTGCGGGGAGTCTGTATTTTCCCCTAAGCTAGCAGAATGTACAGGGAAAATCGCTGTTGTTCCTTGATCGCTACCTTCTATATAAGTTGGTAGGGCAATGATTTGAGAGTGTGTTGGTAAACCGATCTCAGGCGCACTGGCCGCTTTGCGCGTTCGCTTAGTAGTTGCGATCGCCTTGCCCCCCGCAAGCATCGCAACTTGAGGTTGCTGAATGAAGTTGGTAATTGCCATGTTCTGGGAACGCAACCACTCACTCAACTCAACCAATGTCATTGCCAATGGATGTACTGGGATATCTCCAGATCCATTAGACTCGAAATTCACTCGTGGCGATCGCCAAGTTTCCCCCCAAATAAATAAACTACCATTTTGATTTTTTAGTAACCAATTACAGTGTAAAATCGCCATTTGCTAACTACTCAGATTTTCCCAAAACTCTAGAATTCAAATCACAATTATTCTACTTTTTGTATCTTCTCAACAAAATTTATTGCCTAAATTTCTCATATAATAAATATTTCAGTAATTATTCCATATAAACATTGTTAATAATGAATTTTCCCCTAATTAAAGTCTTAAAAACCGGGATGTTAGTGGAACTTGATTATATGCATCCTCAAGAAAAAGAGATTGTCAGATCGTTACTCAATGTTGTAATTGTTGAAGGTAAAACTTATCCTCAAAAGCAACCTCTATCTCCTACAGAATTTTCAGCTTACTGGTTAAGCAAGGATGCCTTTGTTGTCAGGACATCTGTTGTAGAACCTACATACAAGTCAAAAGAAATATTAGGGGCGTTTTATTTAAAGCCAAACTTTCCCGGTCGGTGTAGCCATATTTGCAACGCTGGTTTTATTGTACAACCTGGATTACGCGGTCAGGGTTTAGGACGGTTCATGGGAGAGGCTATGCTTTCGATCGCAGCAAATCTGGGCTACGAAGCAGTGATGTTTAATTTGGTCTTTGAGACTAATATACCTTCAATTACACTTTGGCAGTCGTTAGGATTTGAGATTATTGGGCGAATTCCGGGCGCGGCGAAGCTAGAAAATGGGCAGGTAGTAGACGCACTAATCTTGTATCACACTTTGCGTTAAACGACTTGTCTATCTTTGTATGTACTAGAAGTCAGCCATAGGGCATAAATGTTAGGATTGCCACAGAAAGAGAATAGCGAAAGAGAAGGAAAAAAAACTGAATGGCAGAAGTTGATAAGTCAATATCCTTCGATGGAAGGGATATTCGACTGAAAGTAGGCCTACTAGCTCCCCAGGCAGGTGGGTCGGTTTTGATAGAATCAGGGGACACATCCGTTTTAGTGACGGCTACGCGATCGCAAGCCAGAGAAGGCATTGATTTTCTTCCCCTGACTGTAGATTATGAAGAAAGGCTATATGCCGCTGGTAGGATTCCCGGCGGGATCATGCGGCGAGAAGGTCGTCCACCAGAAAAAACAATTCTCACCAGCCGTCTTATAGACCGTCCCCTGCGTCCTTTGTTCCCTTCATGGTTGCGGGATGACCTGCAAATTATTGCCTTAACGCTGTCGATGGACGAGTTAGTACCACCCGATGTGTTAGCAGTTACAGGTGCTTCCATTGCTACCTTGATTGCCCAGATTCCTTTTAATGGGCCAATGGCAGCAGTGCGGGTTGGTTTAGTAGGAGATGATTTCATCATCAACCCCACCTATGCAGAAATTGAAGCCGGAGACTTGGATCTGGTAGTAGCTGGTTCACCAGATGGCGTGATCATGGTGGAAGCGGGAGCCAATCAGTTGCCAGAGCGAGATATTCTCGAGGCGATTGACTTCGGTTATGAAGCAGTGCGGGACTTAATCAAAGCGCAGCAAGATTTAATCACCGAACTGGGTCTAGTAATAGTGCAAGAAGCACCACCAGAAGTAGACCCAACCCTAGAAAATTATATCCGCGATCGCGCTAGTGGCGAGATTAAGAAAATCCTGTCTCAATTTAGTTTGAGCAAACCCGAACGCGATGCAGCTTTAGATGTCGTCAAGGATGAAATTGCCGCGACGATTACCGAACTGCCAGAAGAAGACCCGATTCGAGTTGCCGCAACTACAAATAAAAAAGCACTTGGTAACACTTTTAAAGATATTACCAAACACTTCATGCGGCGACAAATCATCGAAGATAACGTCCGCGTTGATGGTCGTAAACTCGATCAAGTGCGTCCGGTTTCTTGTTTAGTTGATGTCTTACCAAAGCGAGTCCACGGCAGCGGTTTATTTAACCGAGAACTAACTCAGGTATTATCCACTTGTACTCTGGGTACGCCAGGGGATGCTCAAAACCTCAACGATGACATGCAGCTAGACCAGCACAAGCGTTATCTGCATCATTACAACTTCCCGCCGTTCTCAGTCGGAGAAACCAAGCCAATGCGGGCCCCAGGAAGGCGCGAAATTGGTCACGGGGCATTAGCAGAACGAGCGCTAATACCTGTGATACCGTCAAAAGAACAATTTCCCTACGTGATTCGCATCGTGTCGGAAGTACTTTCTTCCAACGGTTCCACCTCAATGGGTTCAGTCTGCGGTTCCACTCTCGCCTTGATGGATGCTGGTGTACCAATTCTCAAACCCGTTAGTGGCGCAGCAATGGGTTTGATTAAGGAAGGGGACGAAGTACGAGTCCTGACCGACATCCAAGGCATTGAAGACTTTTTGGGCGACATGGACTTCAAAGTTGCCGGGACGGATACCGGGATTACCGCCTTGCAGATGGATATGAAAATCTCCGGTTTGTCTTTGGAGGTTATAGCCCAAGCCGTCCACCAAGCCAAAGCAGCCCGGTTGCACATTCTGGAGAAAATGCTCGCCTGCATTGACACACCACGGACTGAAACCTCACCTTATGCTCCACGTCTGTTAACAATCAAGATTGATTCAGACATGATTGGTTTGGTCATCGGGCCTGGAGGCAAGACTATTAAGGGAATCACAGAGGAAACTGGTGCAAAAATTGACATTGAAGATGATGGCACCGTGACAATTTCCGCTGTGGATGAGAACAAGGCCAAGAGAGCCAGAAATATCATCCAAGGCATGACCCGCAAGTTGCACGAAGGGGATGTCTATGCCGGACGCATTACTCGGATTATACCGATAGGTGCATTTGTGGAATTTTTGCCAGGAAAAGAAGGCATGATTCACATTTCTCAACTAGCTGACTACCGCGTTGGCAAAGTTGAGGATGAAGTAGCGGTGGGCGATGAAGTGATTATCAAAGTGCGCGAAATTGATAACAAAGGTCGGATTAATCTCACTCGTTTGGGTATCCACCCAGATCAAGCAGCAGCAGCAAGAGAAGCAGCGGCGGTGAATCGGTAACTCGATTTGGGATTTTAGATTAGATTAAATCTAAAATCCGCGATGCCTATCGTGAAGGCATCGCCGTATGCTTCTCTAATTTGATAAATTACGAATTATTTTAACGACTTTTCTAATTTTTTTGGCTCTGGTAGAGGTTGACCGTCAGCCAAAGATGATTCAATCAGCATTTCTAAAACTTATTGAGCATTTTTGAAAGCTTCTTCGTAATACCAATTTGAAATTTTTATATTTTTGAAACTCTTTTACTTCTCTAATTCTGCCAACTTCTGCTGAACAAACTCTCGCACTTCTTCATCTGGGTCATTCTCTGCTTTGTCACGCAACAGTGGTAAAGTCTGGGAATACTGAGGAAATTGCTTGATAATTATCTCCAGTGCAATGCGCCGAGGGTTGGTTTCATAATATTTGTTACGCTCAAAAGGATCATTGACAGCGCAATCGTAGTAAATTTCAAACAACTCAGGCTGATTTCTGAAGTATTTGGCTAATGCTTCGATGGCTGCACGTCGCACATTCACTTCATTATCAGCAGTGGCGCGGTCTTTGAGAATCGAGCGGGTATCTGGGTCATCTTTGAAATTGCTGGCTAATGCTTCGATGGCTGCACGTCGCACATTTCCTTCATTATCAGCAATGGCGCGGTCTTTGAGAATCGAGCGGGTGTCTGGGTCATCTTTGAAATTGCTGGCTAATGCTTCGATGGCTGCACGTCGGAGATTCCATGCATTATCAGCAATGGTGAGGTCTTTAAGAATCGAGCAGGTATCTGGGTCATCTTTGAAATTGCTGGCTAATGCTTCGATGGCTACACTTCGCACATTCCATTGATTATCAGCAGTGGCGCGGTCTTTCAGAATCGAGCAGGTATCTGGGTCATCTTTGAAATTGCTGGCTAATGCTTTGATGGCTGCACCTCGCACATTTTCATGATCAGCAGTGGCGCGGTCTTTCAGAAACGAGCAGGTGTCTAGGTCATCTTTGAAGTTGCTGGCTAATGCTTCGATGGCTGCACATCGCACATTTTTATCATCATCAGCAATGGCACAGTCTTTGATAAACAACCGAGCGTCTGGGTCATCTTTGAAATTGCTGGCTAATGCTTTGATGGCTGCACCTCGCACATTTTCATGATCAGCAGTGGCGCGGTCTTTCAGAAACGAGCAGGTGTCTAGGTCATCTTTGAAGTTGCTGGCTAATGCTTCGATGGCTGCACATCGCACATTCATTTCATCATCAGCAGTGGTGAGGTCTTTCAGAAACGAGCGGGTGTCTAGGTCATCTTTGAAATTGCTGGCTAATGCTTCGATGGCTGCACGTTGCACATCCCAATCATGATCAGCAGTGGCGCGGTCTTTGAGAATCGAGCAGGTGTCTGGGTCATCTTTGAAATTGCTGGCTAATGCTTCGATGGCTGCATATCGTACATCCCATGCTATATCAGCAGTGGCACAGTCTTTGATAAACGATCGGGTGTCCGGGTCATCTTCAAAATTGCTGGCTAATGCTTCGATGGCTGCACGTCGCACATTTTCATCATCATCAGCAGTGGCACAGTCTTTGATAAACAACCAGGTATCTGGGTCATCTTTGAAATTGCTGGCTAATGCTTCGATGGCTGCACGTCGCACATTTTCATCATCATCAGCAGTGGCGCGGTCTTTCAGAAACGAGCGGGTGTCTAGGTCATCTGGGAAATTGCTGGCTAATGCTTCGATAGCTGCACGTCGCACATTTTCATCATCATCAGCAGTGGCGCGGTCTTTGAGCCAGTGTAAGGTATCGCTGTTATCTTTCCAAATCGCAGCGACTGTTGCAACTGCTTGAGTGCGAATTTCCTGAACTAGCTCAGTTTCTTCTTCATCATCATAAAGTTCGTAATAGTACCATAGATCGTATTTAGTTAAGTCTTTTAGTTCGTTAAGCAATTTATTAGCCACTGATGCAATCACCAAGCGATTTCTCACTTCTGCAAGACACTTAGCAGCTAAAAACAAGTTGATAAATTTTTGCTCTTCACCATCTTGCACCATTAAGTAATCAATAATTTCACCAACAAATTTTGGCTCAATCATTCCCGCAATGAGCCGCAATACCTCATGCCAAGTTTCATCTTGCCAGTGTTTGCCAAAAACTTCAGTTTTGAGAAACTCAATTGTAATACTGCGTTCCTTCTCAAACTGCCAGACAAACTCCCAAGCACAGAAATATTCTAAAAAAGTCCGATGCACAAAGGCATAGTAATCTGCACCCAAGAAACATAAAATAAAGTTGCGATCGCGCAGTTGTTTCATCAACCGTCTGGCTTTGTCTCTGGCATCACTCACTGGTATGCTTTGCAGATATTTAGTGAAGATTGCTTCTAAATCATCTGCATAGATAAAGTTACCAGCTAAACCTTTTTCACTGGTTTGCATAAGATAAGCAACTTGACGCAACATTGCCTGTTTATCTTTATAATCAATAATGTCCAGACGTTCATCGGGTTTTAAATTGCGTCCGTCGTCCCAATTATGCAGCAGAACCTCTGAAGCATCTTTATACAGTTCACTTCTATCTCTGGGCAATTCACGCTTGAGATTGAGAATTGCCATCATGGTTAACAGCAGAGGATTTTGTGCTAATTCTGCAATTGCTTTTGATTCATTAATTACTCTTTGTAAACGCTCTTGTTTGATATTTTTATCTCTTTCTTCGGCTTGACTAAAAGTTTTATCATGCCAACGTTGAATAAAATCTTTAATCTGTGCTGATTCTAAATCTTGCAACATGAAGTGACGAAACTCTGCATCTCGCAATTGTTGCTGCTTATAGCCGATAATCCGAGAAGTAACAATTACCTGCACATCGGGATATTCATTTGTGAAGCGATGAATACTGGTAATGACTTCTTCCCGCTTCGTCGGTTCAAAGATTTCATCCAAACCATCAAACATGACTAAAGCGTTACCAGCCTTTAGCTGTTCATGCAATTTATGCTGATTGAGGTGATAAAAACAATTGGGACTATTATGGTAAAATTGAAGAAAATTATTACAACTACCCGTATCGCGATCGCGCATATAATTGCGTAATTCAATTAGCAAAGGAATTGGCAGATTAAAATCATTCTGTTCGAGAGTTTTTTCTACCCAATCCAACGCTAGATATTGCAACAATGTAGACTTGCCGGAACCAGGATCGCCTAAAATAACTAAATAATTCTTACGTTGCTTCTCTCGGATAACATCTAATACTGAACGGATTGGCTGCTCAAAATAAGTGCGTTGATAACGTTCTGTTTCTTCTTGAAATTTTTCTATTTCAAATTCCGTATCTAATTGGTTACTTTCTTGTAGCCTGCGGAGATGTTCTTTAGGCAGTTCTGGTAAAACCTGATAAACTTGCCGCACATTTTGCGGGATAAACATTTGCCATAAGTTTACCGGATGTTCGCGGGATGTAGTTTCTAAACTATCTAACTTCAGATTACCGTAGCGTTCACGAATCGCTTCTAAATATTGCAGTAAATTAAAATCCTTGGTAATATCAGCGTTTTCTTTTAAAATTTTATCAATACTAGATAATTTTTGAAGTTCCAAGATATAGCGTAATTCTTCTGAATCCGAAAGAATATCTTGGACTTGTATGAGATACTGGTCTGTAATGGTTTGCCAGTTAAATTTAGGCGGGAGAGGTTTGAGTTGAAGTCTTTTCCAACTATCTGCGAATGTTTTAAAATCTAGAGAATCACATTTAATATCAAAAGCCTGACCAAGAATTTCTTTAACCGACTTATCACGGATAAACATTTTGATATCTTCAGTATAATTTTGAATTTCAGCTTCAGAAAGCTTGCAACGAACCTTTAACTGCTGCTGCATCAATTGCAAAAATTCTGTCAGCGCCATGATTACAGCTTTCTGAAACGGTTCTTGCTTAAGCGCTTCTTGCTTAAGCGCTTCTTGCTTAAAGGGCGCAGTTACAGCATTATTAAAGATATTTTTGAAAAAATCTTTAGCGTAGTCCTTGACTAAATCCTTGAGAAACTCTTCGCTGATAATAGTTTTGACAAGAAATCCAACCGTTTTTTGACCAATCCAGAGAGTGAACCACTCAACTATCATACTCACGCCTGCTAAGTGCTTGACTACGAGTATATACACTTGCTAGAGAAATATTTCCAGATTTCTGGGTTTTTAAGGAGTGCGAGTCTACTCATCCAAAACTTAAGATTATCTGGTTTTATATGCTGCCATCGCACAAAGATATAGTTAACAGGAACATTATCCTTACTTCTAAGCTTAAGAGCAAGGCTACCTGAAGATTTGTTAAAAATAACTATATACTGTGCATTGATATTAGGAATAATTTTATGGTTCTACAAGTTAACCCCATCCAAAAAGAACCAATTGTTACTTGGGAAGCACTTCCAGCCGACTTCATTTTACCAGATGAGCCAGTGGAAAATATTCAACAACCTGCGATCGCTGCTGCGCTTACCGATGCTTTGGGAAGCACAGGACGCATCCAACCCCAGATGCTGATTGGCTCTAATTTTGGACTTGTAGCCACAGTCAACAAAAAAATCGTTGTCAAAGCCCCAGACTGGTTTTACGTTCCTCAAGTGCAGTCTGTGGGAACAAATGTAGTTCGTCGCAGCTACACCCCAAATTTAGAAGGTGCTGCTGTGGCTGTAGTGATGGAATTTCTCTCAGATACAGAAGGTGGAGAATTATCAGTCCGTTCAACTCCACCCTACGGTAAACTCTATTATTACGAAAAGATTCTGCAAGTTCCAACTTACGTAACCTACGACCCTTACGAACCAAGCATAGAACTACGCTGCTTGCAAAATGGACAATATACTTTGCAGCAAGCAGACACGAATGGACGCTTTTGGATTCCTGAGTTAGAGTTATTTCTCGGAATTTGGCAAGGTGAAAGATTATGCCAAACCATGAATTGGCTGCGCTGGTGGGATACAGAAGGAAATTTACTGTTGTGGAGTAGCGAAGAAGCCGAACAAGAACGCCAGCGCGCCGAACAAGAACGCCAGCGCGCTGAACAAGAACGCCAGCGCGCCCAACAAGAACGCCAGCGTGCTGAGATATTAGCTGCTAAGTTACGTGAGCTAGGTATTGACCCTGATGCGACTTTGAATAGCCCATCGTAGACATCGCATAACCTACAGAAATGCTGGGAATAATAATTTTGGGACATCAGCACCAAAATTCATTCTATGAAACAGCAAAAAAATCAGTTCAGCCATCTCACTGCGATCGAAAGAAGTTATCTGTCATTTCCGGCACAGTTTTTATTAAATCAAAATCTTCTCCAAGGCAAAATACTAGACTTTGGTTGTGGCTTTGGTAATGATGTTAAAATATTGCGCCAAAAAGGTTGTGATATTACAGGCTATGACCCTTATTATTTCCCACAATATCCCGATCAGAAATTTGATACCATAATTTGCTTTTATGTTTTAAATGTTTTATTTCCCGAAGAACAAACTAATGTTTTAATGGAAGTATCACACTTATTAAAACCAGGAGGCAAAGCTTATTATGCTGTAAGAAGGGATATCAAAAGGGAAGGATTTCGAGAACATTATGTCCATAAAAAGCCTACTTATCAATGTATTGCAAAACTTCCTTTTACTTCAATTTGCTTAGATGAATATCGAGAAGTATATGAGTATGTTCACTATAATCATCAGCGAAATTCATCTAACTATTGCATATTCTGTAATCCCCACAAAAATCTAAAATTATTAACTGAATCAGCAACAGCTTATGCTATTTTTGATGGCTATCCAATCAGTAAAGGTCATGTTTTAGTTATTCCCAAACTTCATGTTAGCAATTATTTTGAACTTTCATTAAAAGAGCAATCTGCTTGCTGGTTTATGGCGAACAAAGTCCAAAAAATTATCAAAAGTGAATTTGAACCTGATGGTTTTAATGTAGGAATGAATATCAATCGAGCTGCTGGTCAAAATATTATGCACGCCAGTATTCATATCATCCCTCGCTACAAAGGTGATACTGTCTCTGCTAAAAGTGGAATCAGGAACGTTATTCCTAAAAAATAATAGTTTTTCTGTAATGATTCAGGATTCAAAATTATATTTAAATGATGCTAGCGATCGCAGGATACGCTACAGTTGCAGCAATGGAAGCAGCAGCAATTTTGCTTTGAGAAAAAATATTTTGGTAAAAGCTGGAGTATGTCGGCTCAGGCTGGCGATCTCGCGTAATTCAGGCATTTGCAAACCTTCTTCGCCACTACAGCGACTCTCAAAACATTGTGTGTAGATACGGTGGTGAGGAGTTTGTTTTGGTTTTATCTGGGCTGACACAAGAGAAAGCATTTCAGCACGCCGAACACATCCGGTTATCGTTTCAAGCTGCGCGGTTGGAATCTGAAGGTAAACAAATACATACAACGGTTTCAGGTAGAGTGACCGCCTAATTTTTAGATTTTGTTGAAAATATTGCAAAATATTTCAGTTAGGCCAGATTATCTGGATCTATTCCCAGCGCTCTTAATTGTTCCGCCAACTGTCGAACCCGTTGTTCTGCAACATCGGCGCGTTGCGCTTCTTGTTGGGCGCGTTGCGCTTCTTGTTGGGCGCGTTGCGCTTCTTGTTGGGCGCGT
>NZ_JAVRCK010000017.1:0-50975 GCF_034530815.1 Nostoc sp. DedSLP03 | reverse complement strand
TTGTTGGGCGCGTTGCGCTTCTTGTTGGGCGCGTTGCGCTTCTTGTTGGGCGCGTTGCGCTTCTTGTTGGGCGCGTAGTGTTTCTTGTTTTACTTGTTCTGCGGGCGTGAGATAACGTTGTCCTTGCTCGTCATACCAATACATCCATTCCCGCGTTACACCACAATAATTTCCCCTTTCGCAACCAATTCCCAAGTTAATTTCTGGTAGCCAAACGGGGTTTCCCTTTTGCAATTCATACTTACCATTAACTAACTTATGTACTTCCAGATGCGGTTTGCGGCGGCGGCGAGAGGAATAAATCACATAATAAAGTACACCTAAAGCCTCATATTCAGCCAATTTAGTAGTGTATTCCTTGCGATAATTTTGAGAAACTACTTCTAGGACGAAAATCGGTACAACGTTTTCATCCCACAGCACATAACTAGGACGCAGTTCCTCATCATAAAAGCGCTCTACTCCTAAACTCAAAAACCCATCTGGCACAATTGGCGGTTTATCAGGATGATAATAAATACCCATATCTATCGCAAATAACCAGTCCATGCGCTCTGACCAAAGCATCAGTAAGATCGCCTTCAGCAAGCCTGGTATCAATTCTTGCAGTTCATTATCCACAGGCGTTTCATCAGAGTCTGGTAGTTCCTCGGCTGAGGGCAAGTACCTTGGCAAGTTGTACTCTAACATGGCTGGTTTTCCCAAAACTCAAAGGATATTTGGTTCTATTTAGCTCACCAGAATTATAGCGATTTCTCTGCTAGCAATTAACGCCCATGAATAGTATTGGAACAGGAACGTGCATCAAGCCCAAAATTATTTATGTATTTGAGCTTGAGCAGTTGCCCTAAAATATGTCCATTTGTGCGATCGCAATCTCTATCCCAGGAAAAATGATATGTGATGTAGAAATTTTGTTGCGATCGCACAAATCAGTGGTTAGCGCATATTTTTGTTCTATCTAACTTGCTCGCACACGATAAATAATCATCTTGACCTTTTTTGATTATTTTATGGGCAAAGTCACAAGATCGATTCGGATTCAAGTTGCGATCGCCCATTACCATGATGTACTAAGGCTGCTGTTCCATGTTCTGAAGCACGTAACTCTTTGTCAGAGATTTGTGGCTCCTTGGTATAGACTGAACTTAGTAAGATATTCAGAACTCCACTTGTTTCAGCTTGGCTGACGGCGCGATGTGTAATCAATTCACCTACATTTAATATCACGTTGTCTTCTGGGTCAAGAATAACACGAGTAACTGGACGACCCAATGCTTGTTCAATCCGTTGATTTTTTATTGCCTGTCTGCTGCGTCCTTGTAACTTTTCTGTCTTCGCTTTCAAAGCTTGCCAGAAAGTGTTGAGATTCTCTTGAGCGATGCTTACTCGATCGTCCAGTTGAACTTTATTTTCTAACCATCTGTCACTTGCGGTAGAACGGACTGCGGTTGCCAGATTCAGACCGACAGCGTTCAGCAATTCTGCTTCTTTACCGTAAATCCGAGCGCGATTGAGAAGAGATTCTGTCACAATCTGCCCAGATGCCGCAATAATTAAGCCATCATCAGTACGCACTGTTCGCAGGACTCTGCGCCCTCTTGCCTGCTGGATCGCTACATTTGCTGCCAAGGAATCAACTGAGTGACGCAGACTAGCGGCGCTGCTCTGAGTTACGCTCCCAATTCGATTGCCAATAGATTCTGTTGCTGCTTGCAAATTGCGGCTGATGTTGGCAGTCAAACTGCCATCCGTAGCTCGATAGAGTTCATCAAGGATACCCAGGCGATCGGCCGCTTCTGCATCAATTAGGGTGACTTCTTGACCCTTTAGTAGCAGTACATTCCCATCTGGAGTCAGCACATCCCGCTCGAGACGCTTGCCAATCACATATACTTTTTGTTCGGCAGGATCGACCAAATTGTTAGTCAGGGAAGCAGTTGCATCTCGATTGAAGTCTTGTAGTTTGCTGCTAGTAGCATTAGTTGCGGCTTGCAATTGCTCACTTGCATTCTGGCTTGCTGACTGTAGCTCGCGGTTCACTTTCTCTACCGAGCTTTGTAGTTGCTCATTCACAGTTTGAGCTGCTGTTTGCAGTCTGCGGTTAGTAATCTGGGCCGAGTCCTGCAATTTATCTCCAGTTGCCTGAACGGCTCCTCGGATACCACCAACCTGTTCTTCCATCAATTGAGCAATTTCTGGAGGTACAAAAGCAACATCATCACCAATTTTCAGTGTTTCGCTAGCAGGAACAAACGATCGCCCCGAATAAGCATCGGCAAATACACCGCCAGAAACTTCGTATCCTTCCACCAGTCCACTATGCTCATCAAAGAACAAATCCACCAATCCACCGAGATAAAGTCCCTCTGTAGTTAGAATTTTCTTTTTTTTCAGGACGATATTCTGGTGCAGAATCTCTTTAATTACAGGGACACGATGTGCCTTCACAACCGATTTTTTCGAGTTAACTACGATCGCATCTGACCCGATGGCTTGTACCTCTTGTAAAGGAATCACTTTTGCGTCTCGAAACAGTCCCTTCTCTGCTACTAGAAAACCCAAAAGTTGATTGCGTTCCCGATCGACAATTAAATCGATGATTCGGACAATTTTCTTACCTGTGTCGTAGGTAACGACCACTTTATCGAGAATATCAGTACCTTTAAGCATTATATATCCCTGGTCTTTTTATTGATTTGGTTGTTGAATTATTTGTTCGTTAGTCGCCCGAAACTTCAATTGAAAATATCGTCCTTCTCGTCCAAAACCGGGAACTATATCAATCACACCAAAGTATTCGGAAAGTACCCCAAATATGGCCAGCAAAATGATTAAGCTGGTGATATTCGCTCCAGTATTAGATCGTTGTCCTACTAGTCTAGGCATTTGTTTTTTATTTATTGTTGTTTTCTAGGGCTAACCTTACTGAAAAAATCGTACAAGACTATTGATATATTTTTTATCTACAATTTGCCTTGATTAAATTTAATCTTTAGGAATAAAAAAATAAAAATTACTAATTCTAAAGATAGCTACAATCCGGTTTGCCTTCAATCTTTTGGAAGTAACTATTTTTAGTGAATTGAGCTTTATTCATCTTCAATAGAACATCAAACTTCTCAAAAAGCTTTCACGACTTCCTTTGACTTTTGCATAAATATTTTATGGTAAGATGGAGGTTTTACCAGAAAGCTAATGGTAATATGCGATACGAACAAGTCAAAAGCCGATCGGTTGGTGAATTTAGCGCCTGTTTGGGATAAAAGTTGCAATATTTTGCTTTGACTAAGGGGTACCACTTGTGGTATCTAGAAATAGCCAAGATTTTGATAGATATAATAGTTACTCGCTCGTTTCGTGGTTGTCTATAGCATTGCCCGATCTGAAGTTGCAGCCCAGTCAAGAATACGGGCATTTTTACCCCACTCAGAAAGTTGCTTCAGCCGAGAAAATTTTGGTAACTCTTAACTATTAATAAATATATCGGTGCTTAGTGCTATTCATGCTTTATATTTAGCGACATGATGATGCAAATAGCCACTCACCTTCAAATACTTAGGAGGCAGTATCCACCGAAAGCAACTCATGCTTTGATACCACCACCAGATAGTGTAAGTTAAGGTTAAGTCGATATTCAAACGAATAATTTTTGCTGAATTGCGACAGATAAAGACTAAACTAAAAAGTCTTGTGCAGCAAAACCTGTAGCTTTAAATGAAGTAATCATGTCTAAGGTTCTTGTCTCTGATTCGATTGACCAAGCTGGAATTGACATCCTTTCGCAAGTTGCAACCGTTGATGTCAAACTAGGTCTAAAACCAGCAGAACTGATCGCAATTATTGGTGAGTATGACGCGCTAATGATTCGCTCTGGTACGCGTGTAACTCAAGAAATCATTGATGCCGGCACCCAGCTAAAAATCATCGGTCGTGCTGGTGTGGGTGTGGATAATGTGGATGTTCCTGCTGCCACCCGCCGGGGAATTGTGGTAGTCAATTCTCCAGAAGGAAATACAATTGCCGCCGCCGAACACGCGCTAGCAATGATTTTGGCTTTGTCTCGCCACATCCCCGATGCTAACGCTTCGGTGAAACGTGGTGCGTGGGATCGCAATAGTTTTGTTGGTGCGGAAGTCTACAAAAAGACTCTCGGCGTTGTCGGTTTGGGAAAAATTGGCTCCCATGTTGCGGCGGTAGCTAAGACAATGGGGATGAAACTCCTAGCTTACGACCCTTTTATTTCTACAGAACGAGCCGAACAACTTGGCTGTCAGTTGGTGGAGCTAGATTTACTCTTCCAGCAAGCAGACTATATCACCCTACACATCCCGAAAACCCCAGAAACCACCCATTTAATCAATGCCACAACCTTGGCAAAGATGAAACCTACAGCTCGGATTATCAACTGCGCTCGTGGTGGAATCATTGATGAAGTAGCTTTAGCAGCAGCTCTGAAAGCGGGTAAAATCGGCGGTGCAGCCTTGGATGTGTTCGAGTCAGAACCTTTGGGTGAATCGGAATTGCGATCGCTAGGCAAAGAAATCATCCTCACCCCCCACTTGGGAGCCTCTACCACAGAAGCTCAAGTGAATGTGGCCATTGATGTTGCCGAACAAATTCGCGATGTCCTCTTAGGACTACCAGCACGTTCAGCCGTTAACATTCCCGGACTCGGCCCCGATGTGTTGGAAGAACTCAAACCCTATATGCAACTAGCAGAAACTCTCGGTAATCTAGTGGGACAACTAGCTGGTGGAAGGGTAGAAGTACTGAATATTCGACTACAAGGGGAACTCGCGACCAACAAAAGTCAGCCTTTAATCGTCGCTGCCCTCAAAGGACTACTTTACCAAGCTTTGCGGGAACGAGTAAATTACGTAAATGCCAGCATAGAAGCCAAAGAACGCGGAATTCGGGTAATTGAAACCCGCGATGCTTCCATTCGAGACTATGCCGGCACACTGCATCTAGAAGCCACGGGTACTTTAGGTACTCATTCTGTTACAGGTGCTTTGTTGGGTGAGCGGGAAATCCACCTCACCGACGTTGACGGTTTCCCGATTAACGTCCCACCCAGCAAATATATGTTGTTTACCCTGCACCGCGATATGCCAGGGATTATCGGCAAACTTGGTTCCCTACTCGGCAGTTTTAATGTGAATATTGCCAGTATGCAAGTAGGTCGTAAAATCGTCCGTGGTGATGCCGTCATGGCTCTGAGTATAGATGATCCTTTACCAGAGGGCATTTTGAATGAGATTATAAAAGTCCCTGGTATTCGGGACGCGTATACAGTAACACTTTAGAAGTCAGGAGCCAGGAGTCAGAATAAATAATTCCTCCTGACTCCTGAATTCTGACTCCTGAATTCTGAAAAATGGCAAACACCTGGTGGGAAATACAGATTTTATGCGAACCAGACCTAGAAGATACGATCTTTTGGCGACTGGAAGATTTTGGCTGTCGTGGTACGGCTAGTGAAAACAAAGGAAATTCATCTTTAGTCAGGGCTTATCTGCCGACAATTCAAACACAGCTTTTAGATTTAGCAGCGCTGTCGCTATGGCTGCGTCAAGATGCCCTCTGTGTAGGAATTTCATCTCCCTCCTTGCAATGGCAGTTAATTGATGAGGAAGATTGGGCGACTAGCTGGAAACAATATTGGCATCCACAGGAAATAGGCGATCGCTTCTTAATTAACCCCGCTTGGCTACCATTACCAGAAACAACGGAACGATTAGTAATTCGCCTCGATCCTGGTGTAGCATTTGGTACGGGCAACCATGCCACCACTCAGCTATGTTTGGAATCTCTGGAAATGCGACTAAGTGGAGTTCCGCAGTCCTTTGTGGGTAATAGTGGCAAACATGAACATCTGGTAATTGCGGATATTGGCTGTGGTTCTGGTATCCTTTCCATTGGGGCGCTGTTGTTGGGTGCTGAGAAAGTCTATGCAGTGGATACTGACCCTTTAGCGGTGCAATCAACTATCAGTAATGGTGCGCTGAATGATATTAGCCCAGAACGTTTACTACCTGCACAGGGAAGTGTAGACGTTTTGACAAAACTAATTGAAAGCCCAGTGGATGGTATTGTCTGCAATATTTTGGCTCATGTGATTATTGAATTGATTCCAGAAATGAGTGCGATCGCTAAACCTGAAACTTGGGCGATATTCAGTGGAATTTTACTAGAACAATCTAAAGCTGTTGCTGATGCTTTAGAAGAAAATGGCTGGGTTGTTGCTACCCTATGGAAACGCAAAGAATGGTGCTGCTTAAATGTACGGCGTTCTTAATTCGGTATAAATTATCGTCATTCTAAATTATTCGTAAACAATTAGATCCCCAACTTCTCAAATAAGCCGGGGATCTTTAAGTAAGTGACATAATATATAGATTACCCACTATTGACTTTTGAAACTAGCGATGAAAGAACGGCTACAAATCCACAAAAAAGCTGACTCATCCGCTTATTCGTCAGAGCAAAGTCAGTTGCAATCGTATTTATTCACTACCCACTCTCAACTTGCCTCCAAGAAGCCTATAGTACAGGCAAAGGTAGAAAATCAGAAATTTCAACAATATCAGTTTGAGGCAACGAAACTCCAAATACAAGCCAAGCATGGCACGATCACGCCAGAGGGACAAGAGCGACTCACTGTATTGCAAACAAAGATGAATGAGTCTTTGCAGCAAGGGAAGGAACACTCTTCGCAGTTTGGTCATAACCTGAGCAAAATGGCGATAAAACGTGCTGATAGCGTGTCAATAGGAGAAATACAGCCAAAACTGACTATTGGTCAATCAGAAGATCGATATGAGCAAGAGGCCGATAGTGTTGCTACTTCTGTAGTCAATCAAATTAATCGATCTCCTCTGCAAAACCAGGATGCACAGCAGACGATACCAGCTAATCAGAACGAACAAGCAAAGTCTGAAGAAATATTAGCAGCAAATAACTCAGCAGATAAAAAACAAAAATTTTTACAAGAATATTCACTAGCCAAAACACTAGTCAATGGTATAGATGACACATTACCACAAGATAAAATACTGGAACAACTTTTCAAAAACTTTGTAAATATCCAATTTCAATACACAATGGTAAGCAAGAGTCCAGAAACACTCTTAAAAGGCTCTCCAGAAGGAGATTGTCAGACATTAGCCCGTGCTTTTAAAAAAGTTGCAGAAGAGTATTTTGGCATTGAGAAAATCGCAATTGAAAGTATCGCCAAACCTTTTTTGAGTGAAGCTGGAGCTACCCCATACCAAGGGAAAAAACCTAATTGTGATGATGGAAAACGATGGTTTTTCCAAAACCATTATTGGGCTAGCTGGAATGGAAAAATTTATGATGTTTTATTCCTTAGCAATAAACGAACCGAAGCTGATATGGCAAAACAGGTGCAACCACTCACATCAATGTTGATGCCTGAACAAGAATACTATCAAACAGAAAAAGGAAAAATTGTATATCCCATTGTCAATAAATACTCCACTGTCGAGGTTTCGATTTTTGAAAAACTGAAAAACTTTGTTAATAATCTCGGTCAGTTTTTCTCCAATAGTATGAGTACGATAATTAATAAAATTCGGTCTTTATTTGCCCAAAGTGGAAATAATACCAGTGGTTTGGATTCTCTCATGAGAGAACTGGAACACGACAAAAATAATAGTGCGATCGCAAATAACCAAACTCAATAATCTTACTAAGTTGGCTTTCACCACTGCCCGGAATTATCTTCTTGTTGCAACCCAATTAACTGTCGCCGCTTCCAAGCATAATGAAGAATATTAATTCCTAATTCCTGAGCTGTCCGAATGGTCAATCTGGGTAAACTCAAATCTCTATCCAGCCCCCAAGCAGTTGCTAAATCTCCAATTACTAAAATAATTCCTCCACCAATTAACAGTTTTATCTGTTGTTGATTAACCATTGGTAAGGCAGCAAATAAGAAAGGTTTTGTCCTTAAAGGATGACTTCGTTGCAATTCTTCTAAAGGTCTTAAAGGACTCTCTAATTGTTGTGCCAAAGCTTGAGTACTCTCAATTAGAGGATTAGCATTTGTTGGTGCATCAACAAAAAGTACACCACCTAAATTTAAATAATTTTTGAGGGATTCAAATTCGAGACTATTTAAAGAAATTGCTTGTCCACCTGTGAGATAAAGGATGTCATAGTCTTGGATGTTTTCTGCTAAAGAAACCTGACCTGGTTCATCAGCCCCTCGCAAACTTGGGTACAGGGGTTCTACTGCTTGTAATAAATATGAAAGGCTGAAAAAATTACGCGCACATTCAGGATCGCTATGAGTCGCCTGTGCCATACATACAAGTGCTTGAGGACGCATTTGTGCCTGACGACGATAGCGCAAATCAATATTATTATATCCAGGAAAAAAAGCATCCGCAGGTTGGGTAATGTCAGTATGTCCTGGTTGTAAGAGTATTCGACATATTTCTATTTCTGAACTGGCTGGTGTAGAGTTTATTTGGTCAATTCGATAAGTTTCTTGAACAATATCTCTTTGCTGCCCGCGCTGCAATTCATCGGGATCTACATAGCTAACTACTAAGTAAATCATGAGCGGTTCAGAACTTACTACTTCTAAATCGATGGGAAAATCATAAGAAGTTGGTACAACAATTAAATTACCTGCTAAATCAATTGCAATCCCAGGTTGAATTTGTACCCAACGTCCATCTCGATATCTAGCTTCAACTTGGCTAGGGGCAGTTACATCTCGCACGCCTAAACCGCAGACAATTCCTGGTTGATTTAAACTTTGATATTGAGCATTTTGCCGATTACGGTGATATTCATGGGCTGTGCGCCAGCGTTCCGCATTGATTAATAAACCGTCTGCGGCTTGCAGGCGTTCAAAGGATTTAATTGGTGGGGGTGGGAAAGGATGAGACATAATTAATTCAAAATTCAAAATTCAAAATTCAAAATTAAGAAAAGCTCAGGCAGAGGGGCAGGGAAAATAAGTTTAAAATTTTATTGGCTAGAAGGATTTTCGATAGATAATTCATAGGTGCAAAAAGCAGGTTTTTCTTGTTCTATGATTCTTTTAATAAGTTCTTCGTTGATAACGCCACTAGAAATATTTGAACGCAAACGCACTATAAAATGATATGGTTGTCCGCCTGCTAAAACTGCATTTCCTAATTGTGCATCTCCGATAATAAAACTTGGGCCAAAAGGTTCTGTAATACTAATATGTTTATCAGCTTCATTCGGTAAATGTTTGTCTAGCGGTAAACCAGTATAAAGATGCAAGTAAAGACGCAATCCTTTACGAGTTCCTCGCCAGCGATAAAGTTCTACGGCTCGGCGAATTAAACGCCGTTGTTGCTGAAGATCCCAAACAGAATCTACTTGCCAAGCAACCCAATGAGCCATAAAGGGTAGTAATGCTTGCGGTGCTGTCAAAGGATCGAGGTTTGCCCACATGACGTTATAACTATCAACTATTGGTTGAAAAGCTTGCTCAAATATTTTCATAAAGCGACCAATAAAGTCCACTTCCCGATACAAAATTGGCAATAATTCCATGTATGCAGTATAAGGACGGATGTATAAATCAAAATACTCGCTTCTCTCGATTTGTTCGTTGTCCGTACCTGGGTCTATATGTAGAGTAATTAGGCTGCGAAAATTGAGTGTTAGTTTGTCTTTTTTTCCAGGAGAAATTGCTTCTTGGTCTTCAAAAAATGTGTCGGGAATTGAGAAGTGGAGAACAGCATCCATTTGTCCACGAGGCGGTATCTCACTGCCTTCTGTACCAATCTGACACCACTGGGATGGGAAGTTTCCCTCAACGCTTAAGCTTACCCGTAAAGGACGTTGTTCTAAGTTTTGCACCTGCACAATCATCTCGCTGGGATGTCCAGGATGCAAAAGCAAACTACGTCCAGCTACATCAATATTTTCGGCATTTGCAAATGCTAAACCTGCCACAGGTAAAGCTTCGGGAATTTGCATTGGCGTTAATTGAATGCTTACAGCTGGACTAGAGCGACTTTGAACCATAGGATTGGGGACTGGGGATTGGGGATTGGGGGCAGGGGAGAAATCAATTCAAAATTCAAAATTCAAAATTCAAAATTGAAGATTCAATCCCCATACTCAATGACAAATGACAAATGACAAATGACAAATGACAAATCAACGATTAATGATTTGGATGTCGTGATTGGAACGCAGATTTGTATCAGCCCAAGAACATATCAAACCTTCCGATCCCGGATCGATCAATTGTTCTGGTGATGGTTGTCGCCGCCAATTTTCTCCTTGCTTGCGGATGGGAAATAGCAAGACGGGGCCTAAATGACGCACGCCTGGGGTTTGTTGCAGTAATGCCACAATATCTGATGTATAAACTGGTCGCCCAAATGGCCAACCTTTGCCGTCGATTCCTCCAGTTAATGGATTTAAATATTTATACAACGATCGCCTTAAATTCCGACGAATTTCTTCACTGGCAAAAGGATTATTGTAGGCTGGCTCTAGAGCAATTTCTGTCTGTACCGAAACACCTACGTAATTCGGCTCTTGTAACTCTACTTGTACCCCTAGTAAGCGTCTTTCATCTAAATAACTCAAAATTTGCTCTTGCAGGGCATTACTCAGGGCAAAATCTTCTGGTGTCATCCCATTGCCTTGGGCGATCGCATCCGTATTTGCATAAGGAACTACCAGCAAACTAACTATACCAGCTTGCCTCCGAGAATTTGCTGGCAAACACCGGACGCGAGCGATCGCACCAGCACCCGCTTGTTGAGTTAAAACTTCAAAATCTTCAGCAGTGACGGCGCGATCGCGCGTGCGGAGGATGCGGGGAGCCTTCATCACAGCTTGTTCTAGCGATTCGGCATCTGCTCCATTGATTGCTGGTACGCGATTGACCACACTAGCAACATAAGGATATGCAGACTTCAAAAATTGAATTGCCCCAGTTTGCACATTGCCTTCTCTACCACCGCCTGTACGATAACTAACCATCCTAATCTCTGCACCACGGGGAGGAATTGCCCCATATTGATGTTCCGACTGGTTATTTTCGAGAATTTGTACAGATGTGTCATCTAGTGATGGTTGCTGAATTCGCGTTCGCACCTGTGTATGCTGTTTAAGTTGGCTAGGTTCCCGAATCAGCGGCCCGAATTGGATTGTACCAGTGATGGAATCAATGGTGTAATGGAAGTTATGCGGCCCAGAATCAGCAAAATCTCTCACCTCAGTCCACTTTTGCGGCAAACCACCAGCCGGAGTAACTAAAATATACTCATCTTCTCGGCGTTCTAAAATTGGTGCTGTTTGTAACTGGAAACTTTGACCGGGTGTACCATCACTAATTCCCAATCGCTCATCTTGAATCAGCGTACTATGGCTAGCCCTAACAGTACCGCCAATTGAACGCACTGCTAAACCAATAATTCGTGGCGGACGATTGTAACCAGTTTCATTCGATTCTGTGCTTACAAAGCTACAGCGCAACCAGCGGCCTCGGTAAGAGGTAAAATTAGCCACAGGCCAAATTTGAGGTAAATGCAGACGTACTTCTGCACCTTGAGACGGGTTTTCACCTTCTTGGGCGATTTCATAAAAACTGAAACCGCGAGTTTTATCATCTGATTCTTGCAATAAAACTGATTGCCAATTTTCCCCATCCCAAGCTTCCCATCTCCGGGGTGGTTGATTGGGGTTAATTCCCGCAGGGGTAGCCGCAGCCCCTTGGAAAATAATTTCTAAAACATTAGCGTCTAAAGGATCGTCAGAATTAATTGCTAAATAAAAGCAGTTACCAGGCTGGGGTTCCTCTTCAAAAATCGGTTGTTCGTTACCTGTCCAGTAACCGTTAGATTGACGAGTCCAGGAAGTTGTGACTCTTTCGCGCAGAGATTGGGGAATATCTTCGGTAGTTTGGGCAGTTAAGAAATGTTGGATGCGAGGTTTGCCGATAATTAAAGGAGAATCTGTGCTGAAGGTAATTGCTTCTGTGGTTTCAGTGCGAATAGTTGAAGCTTCTAATCCGGCGGGAATCGTGTAGGCTTCAGGGAGTGCAGCGCTTAAATAAAAAGTTAATTCCGTGCGGGCTGGGGCGGGAGGCTGGAGACGAATACCTAGTAATTCTAAAAAAGCAACATAATTTTTTCGAGGTACTTGGTTGAATCTGAGCAACATTTGGTCGGTTAACCAAGCAAATAATTCAATGAGCGTAATTCCTGGGTCGCTGAGGTTGTGGTCAGTCCATTCTGGACAATAGCGAGGAATACGCATAATACATTCTTCCACCAAATCATCAAAGGCGCGATCGTCTAAGTTGGAAGAAGGTAATTTCGGTAAAAAATCAAAGTTCACGATTCCTCCCCAGCTGACACCAAATAATAAGGATAAACAAAACTATAAATATCGGGACTGTCTTTAAGCCGATAATTGATGATGATGTCCACTCTGCCACGCACAGGGTCAGGATCGGTAACAACTTCATCGATAGTAATGCGTGGTTCCCAAACTTCTAAAGCTTCTAAGACATAAAGACGGATTCGCAGTAGGGTATCGCTATTCAAAGGTGCAAACGCCAGTTCCGACAGGCGCGAACCAAAGGTAGGGCGATAAACTCGCTCACCTACACCTGTGCGGAGGATAATCCAAATAGATTCTTTAACTTTTTGATCTTCACGGCTAAGTTGTATCCCACCTTGCACGTTTAAATGCAGTGGATAAGCCCAACCTGTTCCCAAATAGGCTCGTTCACGACCATAAACCATATCTGGCACTTAGACAGCTGTTACATGGATATCTTCAAAGATATCGGCACAGAAGTTTTAAGCCTATTCGCCAAAGGTCGAACCCTGCCGATAATTCAAAATTCAAAATTCAAAATTCTCTGAAACTGGGAACGAGGTTTAAGACAAGAGTGAGAAATTATTGAGATGTACTACAGTTAATTTCTAGTCTTGAGTACAAAGACCTTTATTTAAACTGTAACTGAATCGTATTAGAATATATTATTAAAAAAGTAATTCCAACCAAGATAAACAAGATTAAAGTAGCAATTAGACCACGATGGAGAGAGATAGCATTAAGAAGTACTAATAGCCATATCAAAGCAACCTCAACTGCACTAGAATCGGTAGAAGAGTCATAACCTTTACTAGCTGAGGAGTTCGTAAAAAACCAAACCAAGGAGGCTGTAACCATATCTGGATAACCTCTATTTCTAGGAAAAAAATTTGTAAACCTACTATTGCTATCAGTAATTCAACGATCCCCTGAAATAATTTACTTATCATTTTTCTGCTATAGTCAAACCTCTTTCAGATAAATAATCACGAATTGCGGCTGATTTAGTGCTTATTTCTCCAATCAACCGCCAATCAAAACAGTGGGATTACCTTTGATAATTTTATTCGGCGGCCCTAATGCTTCTAAAACAGTGTCGCCCATCCGAGAGGCAGGCAGATTGTTAATCAGCACTGTCTGACTACCGTCAATCACAACCCCAGGGCCGTGAGGAGGGACGGGCAAGGGTGTGGCGCAATTATGAATATCAGCACCAGCAGCAGCAGCAGCGATCGCACTACCCATAGTAGCTGCTGATGTTGCCTTTGTAGTTTGTTCCGCAGCTAAGGCAGCAGGTGCCCCTGGTGTACCAGCTGCCGCTAAAGTAGCAGCCTCAGCGGCTTGGATAGCTGTATCAGAAGCGGTTTTGGCAGACTGCAAACCTGGTACTGCGGCAGCAAGCACACCCCGCCACGCAGGTAAAGACCCAATCAACACATTGGGACTACCCGGCCCTCCTGTTAAAACTGGGGGTAAGGGGTGCGCTACGTTGTCAGTAATTCTTGCTGCTGGTCTACCCACGACAACCTCCTATTGTGTTAATTACGAATTAATTAAGTCGAATCAACGCACCTTTAACTGTAATCGTACCGTTGGCTGAAATATCGATATTTCCGGCAGCATCTAATGACATATTACCTGTTGATTTCACTGAAACAGATTTAGCCATATCGTCCATTTTGATTCTATGACCGCCTTTGGTTTCAATCTCTATGCACCTTTGACTGTCATTAAGATATATTTTGTGACCGTATTCAGTTTCTACGCGAATACCTTTTTTGCTAGTTCCTTTATCTTCTTCAATAAACTGTAGTGTATGACCTACACGAGTTTTAATGGTGCGTAATCTTACACCGTTTGTAACTGAATCCCTTACCTTTTCTGGTGGTGCATCCTTGCCATTCCATACTCCGCCAATAACGTAGGGACGGTGGATATCGCCATGCTCAAAACCTACTAAAACTTCATCGTTTACCTCTGGTAAACAGTCAAAACCTCTATTTTTGCCTGCTCCCACAGCTACAACTCTCGCCCAGTCACTTGTATGTTCTTCTGTGAGCGTGGGAAACTTAACCTTCACCCTACCCCATGCCTCTGGGTCTTTGTTATCAGTGACAATCCCCACTAATAAAGTCTCAGATGGCTGGAGACGTTTTTCTGGAGATAGAGTTGTGAATAAGCTACCAGAACGTAGTCCCCGCACGCTGAAATAAGTTTCATAAACGCGTTGACTAAAGAAATGGCGGGTTTCTGTAACATAATACTTACCACTATAGCGATCGCCCATACCCTGAAGATTAATAACCCGTCCCGGACGAATCTCAGGATTCCCTTCTGCTTTGGCATCTGCATAAACAAATTCTCCCCCTAGTTCATCACACAAAGCCTGAGCCATCGTGTCTGCTTGTTTTTTGCTGGCAACAGGTTTATCTACAACAATCATTTTGGGAGATTTAAGATTAGAAAATGCATTACTAGTACTACTTCCTAGCCGATTACCTGTCTCGGTTATTTGCTTTTCTTTCTTGGCTGTTCCACTAATCAATTTTTTCTGGGTATAGTCCCAGGCGCGTACTTCTACAGAACTTATCTGTTCAGCACTGGTAACGCGGGTACTAAATTTATTAATATCAACTAGCCATTTTAATGATAAAGAACCCTGAGTTTTTGGTTTGCAAAAATTGAGTTTTTCCTCTGTAATAAATAACTCAAAACCAATGCGAGCAGCCCTTTCTCGCAAAAACTCCATATTGGTTTGATTTTCTTGAAATACATACTTATGAACTTCACCAGTTGCCTCTATATTGCCCAGTTTTATGCCTACTTCTTTAACTATTTGCTTGACTATATCGCTATCAGTTTTATTTAAAAAAGAACGATTATAACGACCTCTGTGCAGACGATGAGAAATATCATAACCGCGAACAATGATATCAGCTTCAGATTTTTCATTGAAGTTAACTTCCATCGCTGTAATTTCGCCTTCAATGAGGAATTCTCCTACCTCCTCTTGGAAGTTATTATCTAGAGTCGTACTAGAAGTAAAACCCAATTTCACTTTTTTACCAATTTTAAATAAAGGCTCATGTCGCCAAGCTTTGTTTTCTGGTCGGTCAGATGCGGGAATATAGCTGTTATGGATTACTAGCGTAAACATTGCTGGTAAATGAAGGCTTTCTTCGATTGTGATTTGCAATAAATCCTTCATTAATTCAGGAGAAGCCTGTTTTCCATCTATCTGTATTTTAGGTTCGCTTAAATAAAGGCTTTTTTTTGCAGGCATAATTATTAATTTATAACTTATGGAATGTTCAGTAACACCTCTTTGGCTAAAGACGCGATTCATCGCGTCTCTACAAATGGTCTATTTGTCGCATTCTTTTTTCAAATTGGTATTACTTATTTTGTTTTACTCAGTGTTTGTCCTTTTGGATCTCCCGCACGAGCATTGCCTGTAGAAGCAGATTGACGGCCTCCAGGAAGGTTATTCTTATCTACTTCTTGCAAGGCTATATCTACCAGTGCCCTTACTGGTGTACCATCACTCAAAAACATATTTAAAGTGTAGGTTAAACTCGTGATTACACAATAAAAATACTCGTTCCCCCATGTAAATATATAAACAGGTGGTCGTTTATCAGTTGCTTTACTGATAGTTTCTACACCTTTCTTAATTTTATCTATATATTTTTTCATCACCGATTCTTTTGTTTCATAAGTATCATAAAGTAACTGTTTGAGCGTAAATTTGTAAGGTTCAACGCCAGAAAAGTTTACTTTCGGAAGTAGAGTAGTTCCTCTATTACCATCCTTACTTTCCCACTTAACAGTTCGAGAGAAACTAATATCTGTAGGATTAAACATTAATTCAATATCTGGCGCTTCACCGTTATAAGCTACAAGTTTGGCTTTCTCAAGTTGCGGTTGACGTTTTTGAATAACAATAATTGCTGGACTTGCCATTTGAGTATTTCTCCAAAAATTAATTCTTAAATACAAATTTACCAAGGTAATCTACCAGAGGAACCACCATGTCGTTCTCGCTCAATTTCTATTCGTTGTCGTAATCTGCTATAAACTTCACGAGCTAGAGCTTCAAGATCGGCTGTATCATCTTTATCATCTCCTTGAGAAAATGAAGATGCGCTCTCTATCGTCTCTGTTACTGGTGCTATTTCTCTAGATATGTCGGGTGGAGTGACTTCTTCCCCATCAGCAAAGCCTCTAGGTGAAGGAAGATGTTTAGCAAAAACTTGTGGTGATTCTGAAACATGAGAATATTCATAATTTTGGCTATTAAATTCTCCATCATGAAAATTAAAGCTCGTGAATTCATCATCATTTCCATTTAGTAAATCTTCTACACTTGACCATTGAGAAGGTGTATTTGACCATTGAGAAGATGTTTTAGTGGGAGAATTTGCTTTGCGGAAAATCAGGGGAGGCGATGAGTATTGAGGTGAGGATTCGCCTACATCAATTGTTTCATTGTGAAGGGTATGAATCTCTGGAGAATTGAGGATCGAAAGTCTCTGTTTATTAATATTCAACCCCAAGGAAGAAGGAATTAAAGAATTTGATATCTCAGGTGAATCAGTCTCAGCACTTTTTAGCTGTAATGAAGTGTCTGGAAAAGAATCGACTTTAGTCGGAGTCTCTGAAGAAATTGTTTCTTCTGGTTCTGTGGAATTGGGTGTCTGTAAACTTGGAAGAATAATATCTTGGGGTGTTCCACCCGTGTTGATGTGATGTAGTAGGGGTAGATTCTTCTGTGCATCTCTAGTATTAATCACAAACTCCCCAGGCGTAAGCATTGCAGGTACTGTATCCGAGGCTGCTATCTGCTGGCGATTTTCAACGCGGGAATCTGTTACGTGGCCACCAGTAGCATAACCTTTAGGTGCTGGCAAATTTTCTGCGATCGCATTTTGCTCAACTTGAGGTACTGTGTTTACCTCATTTTGTGGGGAGGTTGGATTATCTGAGGTATCAACAAAGGTTAATATTTCAGGATTTTCTTCATTTGTTACCGCAGAGGTAAATTCTGATTCTACTATTTGTTCATTGTCAATAATTTTCCTGAAAATACTCGCAGTTTCAACAATCTCAGGTGATGTAGGAGTAATTATTGGTATTTCAGAAATCTCTGGTGATGTGGCGGAAAGTGGTGCGATCGCAGTTTCACCAATTTCAGGCGATGTCGGAGTAATTATTGGTATTTCAGAAATCTCAGGTGATATGGCGGAAAGTGGTGCGATCGCAGTTTCACCAATCTTAGGCGATGTAGGAGTAATTATTGGTGTTCCAGAAATCTCTGGCGATGTGACGGTAAGTGGTGCGATCGCAGTTTCACCAATCTTAGGCGATATGGCGCTAATTATTGGTGTTTCAGAAATCTCTGGCGATGTGACGGTAAGTGGTGCGATCGCAGTTTCACCAATTTCAGGCGATGTAGCGGTAATTATTGGTATTTCAGAAATCTCAGGTGATATGGCGGAAAGTGGTGCGATCGCAGTTTCACCAATTTCAGGCGATGTCGGAGTAATTATTGGTATTTCAGAAATCTCAGGTGATGTAGCGGAAAGTGGTGCGATCGCAGTTTCACCAATTTCAGGCGATATAGCGTTAATTATTGGTATTTCAGAAATCTCTGGTGATGTGGCGGAAAGTGGTGCGATCGCAGTTTCACCAATTTCAGGCGATATGGCGCTAATTGTTGGTATTTCAGAAATCTCTGGCGATATGGCGCTAATTATTGGTGTTTCAACAATCTCTGGTGATGTAGCAGAAAGTGGTGCGATCGCTGTTTCACCTATCTTAGGTGATGTAGGAATAATTGTTGGTATTTCAGAAATCTCTGGCGATGTAGCGGAAAGTGGTGCGATCGCAGTTTCACTAATCTTAGGTGATGTAGGAGTAATTGTTGGTATTTCAGAAATCTCTGGCGATGTAGCGGAAAGTGGTGCGATCGCTGTTTCACCTATCTTAGGCGATGTAGGAGTAATTGTTGGTATTTCAGAAATCTCTGGCGATGTGACGGAAAGCGGTGCGATCGCAGTTTCACCTATCTTAGGCGATATGGCGCTAATTGTTGGTGTTTCAACAATCTCTGGTGATGTGGCGGTAAGTGGTGCGATCGCAGTTTCACCAATTTCAGGCGATATAGCGTTAATTATTGGTATTTCAGAAATCTCTGGTGATGTGGCGGTAAGTGGCGCGATCGCAGTTTCACCTATCTTAGGTGATGTAGGAGTAATTGTTGGTATTTCAACAATCTCAGGTGGTACTAAAATGGGCTGACTTTCTGTAAATTCGTTATTAGTACTCTCAAGATAGCTGTCACGTTGCAGTGAAGTTAGATTTATTAAAGCATCTGAGACATTAACCACCATAGCAGACTGTGACTCTGAAATTACTAACGGTTCATGATTATCAGAGTTTCTGAATAAATTAGGTGTATCTTCAATATCATCTAAAGTAGGTGTTAACTGAACAGGTATATTTGCTAAAAAATCACTTGAAACATTGGAATCAATTTCTTGTTGTATTGCAATAGGATTTTTTGCAACTGAAGATTCAGAATTAGGTACAGCAATATGCTCTACTACAGTATTTTCATCATTCACCAAAGGATGAAGCAAAGTAGGTGCATCATCAAGTTCAGGTGAGGTTAGTGCTGACGGCAAACCTAGAGAGTTATCAACGACAGCATTATCCAGTTGCAATGTAGGTATTTCCAAATTAGTCTCAATAGACAGAGGCTCATCTGATGTTAATAAGCTATTTTCATTACTATTAATATTAACATTTTTTTGAACACTCTTCTTAGCTACAGATGGTTTTGCTGCTTTCCTAGATTTTGAATTGGATTTTTTCTCAAGTAGTTTTTGAGATTTATTTGCTTTTTTTGATTTAGATTTACCTTTAATATTTAATTGTTGCGAGGTATCATCACTTGTTTTTTTATCAATTCGATTTGGCAGTATATCTGGAATACTGTTTTTTAATATTTCATCAGTATTAATATGACTATTTTCGGGTAGAGGAATTGAATCAAAAGAATCAGATTCAAATAATGGTAAATCACTATTTATATCTTGATTATCCCAACTATCCCAACCTATTAATGGTTGTATCGATGGTTCATTTTCACGAGATAATAAAAATTTAGAGGATGTAACTAATGGTAGCTTAGTTTGTATCGGGCTAATAAAATTACTTCCTGAATGCAGAGAATGAGATTGTTTTCTCAATATCATTCTCTCAGGATTTGATAAAGATGATATTACCCCAAGGGGATGAATATTATTTCCTAGTGGAGATTGAATAATTTGCATAGTTATCGTTGAAAAATAGCCAATTAGCTAGAAACGAAATACCCACTTTTTTGATTCCGTTGTACAGAAGTGCCTCCTCCTGTAGACCTTGCAACTTGTAAGCCTTCATAAGCTAAAGTTAATTCTTCAATAGCAACCGCCTTACCATCTGCTTGAAGTGCAGGTGTTTTCCAGGTTATAGGAATAGCACCAATCAAAGTCCAACTCATCATCGTTTCACCGGCTTGATTGAAAATCAGAATATTGACATTGCGTCGAGACGTTTTCTTTTTTTCATCAAAAACTGCATTCATCCAGTTCCAAAAACCTGGATGGTCGGTAACTCCACGTTTAAGAGTTATGTCTGCAAATTCTGTATGACCTAAATAAATTCTTTGTTGGTCATTAACACCACCTTCCTGGAAAACATTTTTCTTAATTTGAATACTTAATCCTGAACATTCCGCAAAAGATGCAGCAATAGAACTGTCTATTTCTACGTAGAAACGATTAGTAGTGACATAATTTAATTCGTGAGTAATGTTGCCATTATTAGCGCCTGTAGCCATCACAACCACCTTTGAGAATTATAATTACCTACTCTTTCGCGCTGCGATCGCAAATCTTCTAGCAAAAGTTTATACACGTGTTCTGTCAGCTGGTTCATCAGCAGTGAGTCGTTGAGATATTTACTTGCCGTTTTAGCCGCGTTAGTAGCATCAGATGCCGCCGAAACCCCAGCGTAGCCAGCAGTACCGCCAACATCTCCATCAAAGGTGAAAAAATTTTGTTGCTGTTTTGAGTCCATAAATAAAAAAACTCTCCCTAAATCCAGGCTAAAGGTACTGCATCAGAATCAAAAGTAGCCAAAAGTCGAACTTAGTTTTTGCCTAGATTTTGACTTTTGAGTAGTTGTGTTACTAGTGCGATCGCAGTACTCTAAATTTTGATTAACAGTAAAATAATTTATCTAGCTACTGCTTGGGCAACCAGGAAAAGAAAATGAGAGAACACGTCAGTCGGCAGAAAAAAACTACTACAGGCTTCTCAATTCCATCCCTGAAACACCCAACACGCGGCTTTGGTTTGGAGTCGCCGGCAATTTCACGCCAAGCGGTTCCTGAAATACAACCACTCGATAAACCAGTTACTCACGATATCAGTCGCATACCACTGCGTAGTCCCCAAGCAAAACTCTCAATTAGCCAGCCTGGAGACAAATACGAACAGGAAGCCGATAGCGTCGCACAGCAGATGAAATCTCTGGACATACAACGACAACAAGCGCCAGAGAATGAGGAAGAATTACAGATGAAGCCGATGGTGAAGCGATCGCCGATGTTAATGATAGGTAGCAAAACAAGAGAACCTATAATCCAGCGAGATATCGAAAATGCTACCTATGACAAATCCGATCCAACAAGCGCCGAGGCATCTAGGGCTTTCTTCACAGCCTATAATGAAACTGTTCAAAAGGCATATAACTATGCAATCACCGTACCTAGTTTAGGAGCTTATGGGGAATTGAACGGTTATACCAAACTTTGGGTTCAAAAGTGGAATGAACATTTATCGCAAAAGCGCCCGAAGTTGATGGCAGCAGCCTTTGGATATGTGATCGAATCGTTGGTGAGTGACTCAAACTCGGAGTTTCACCCCAAAATCGGTGGAGAGTATTCAGTGGATACACAGGTAACGGTAGGTGGAACCCGTCCTGATTTAGTTTTGCGGTTAAAAAAAGGAAGCAACTATATTGCATGGCTAGACCTAACAGCCTCAGATAGTGTTGACCATATTTACACAAAGGATAATTGGTCTTTAAAAGTTAGCAATTTTGCAGAAGTTACCTATCCTTCTCTTGATCTTGGCACTTTAGCCTTTATGCAACAAAATAAAGACAATAAGGGCGGAATAAGCGAAGCGGATCTCAAAACAAGATTGGCTGCTGCTCAGGCAGAGTATGGAAAACGTAAAGAGCAATGGAAGCAGCTTGGTCAAAGGTTTGCTTTCAATCAGATTTGGAAAGAAATGAAGAAGAGTCGGGAGGCCTTAAGTATGATGCCAGAATATCCACGACAATTTATCTTGGAAAAAATAAAGAAGGAATTCCAGGTTGCTGAATTAGATGAAAAGCTGGTGCCAAGTATCTTAATTGCTATGGGCGTATCGGCAGCACCTTGGGGCTATACAACGGGATATAGCAGCAGTGAAAAAGCAGGTGAGGCATGGCTGATAGATAATGCGCCTGCTGAAGCTTCAACTTGAATATGTGCGATCGCCCGATCTTGTAGGGTGCGTTAACGAAGTAACGCACCAAACCGATAATTTGGTGAGTTACGGCGTAAACAACCAAATCGCTTGTCAAAATATCCAAACACGAACGCTTAACGCAGCCTACGAGAGATATTAATTCGGCATAAACAATGGATATTTTAAGACAATCGACTCATCAATGAATACCTATGCCCAATTACCACCGAGCCAAACTTCCTGGTGGTACTTATTTTGTCACTCAAGTCACTCATCATCGCCAACCTTGCTCACCAGCAACATCGCACGCCTTGCACTGCGTGCTGCTATCACTCATGTACGTCAAAAATATCCCTTCACCATCGACGCATTTATGCTATTACCCGATCATTTCCATTGTTTATGGACAGAGCAAGGATATCTTTGCAGGGGAAGAGAAAGTCCTTTTGATTCGATGAAATTGGATGATTTATTTTTTAGAGTTCTCTTACTTGAAGACAAAAGTTACTTCAGGGAAGGCAGAAGTTGCTACAGAGTGCGCGAAACACCGAAACGTCTTGGCAGAATTTAATTCCGAGAAGGCAGAAGTTGATACAGAGTGCGCAAAACACCGAAACGTCTTGGCAGAATTTAATTCCGAGAAGGCAGAAGTTGATGCAGAGTGCGCGAAACACCGAAACGTCTTGGCAGAATTTAATTCCGAGAAGGCAGAAGTTGATACAGAGTGCGCGAAACACCGAAACGTCTTGACGGAAGTTAATTCCGAGAAGGCAGAAGTGCAATCGCTCGATACTATAGAATGGGGTTCCCGAAAATTTAGACTTTCGACAAATTGTATTACAAGTGCGATCGCAGTACTCTAGATATTATTAACAGTAAAATATTCATCTAGCTACTGCTTGGGCAATCTGGAGAAGAAAATGAGAGAACATGTCAGTCGGCAGAAAAAAACTACTACAGGCTTCTCAATTCCATCCCTGAAACAACCGATACGTGGCTTTGGTTTGGAGTCGTCGGCAATTTCACGCCAAGCAATTCCTAAAATACAACCACTCCACAAACCAGTTACTCACGATATCAGTCGCATACCACTGCGTACCCAAGCAAAACTCTCAATTAGCCAGCCTGGAGACAAATACGAACAGGAAGCTGATAGCGTCGCACAGCAGGTAATGCAAACAATGGCGCAACCTGTAAATCGCCAGTCTATCCAACGAGAAGAAGCGCCAGAAGATGAAGAAGAATTGCAGATGAAACCTCTGGCAGATTCCATCACTCCTTTGGTGCAACGAGAAGCATTGCCAGAGGATGAGGAAGAATTGCAAATGAAATCTCTGGACAATAGCATACTGCAACGAGAAGAAGTGCCAGAAGATGAGGAAGAATTGCAAATGAAATCTCTGGACAATAGCACACTGCAACGAGAAGAAGTGCCAGAAGATGAGGAAGAATTGCAAATGAAATCTCTGGACAATCGCACACTGCAACGAGAAGAAGTGCCAGAAGATGAGGAAGAGTTGCAAATGAAATCTCTGGACAATAGCACACTGCAACGAGAAGAAGTGCCAGAGGATGAAGAAGAATTACAGATGAAGCCGATGGTGCAGCGTCAGGCCAAGGCTGGGATGGTTGGTGCGCCAGACTTGGAAGCGTCCATTAACCAAGCTAGGGGTGGTGGACAGTCTATGGCAGACAATATCCGCAAACCGATGGAGGTGGCATTTGGTGCAGATTTCAGTAGGGTGAAGGTTCACACAGATGGTCAATCTGACCAGTTGAATCGGTCAATTCAGGCGCGTGCTTTTACGACGGGACAGGATGTGTTCTTTCGTTCGGGAGAATATAATCCTGGGAGTCGGGCTGGACAGGAGTTGTTGGCGCATGAGTTGACCCATGTTGTGCAGCAAAATGGGGGAGTATTAGATACCGCAAATGTGCAGCGAGTGTGGGGAAGTGGACTACCTGCTAGTGTAAAAGCACCCCCTACAGAAGACCAAAAAGCCAAGGCAAATGCCGAAGAGCAGGAGAAAAAAAAAGCCCAAGAGCAGGAGCAGCATCAACAAGAAGTACAGAGTTTCATCAATAAAATTGAAGACTTTATACTAAAGGATGATGGAACAGCTGATGGGACAAAGACGGGAAGATGGAATTATTTTCCAACGTTTAAGATTTCACAGAAAATTTGCGATGACGTGATTAACGCATGGAGGGGAAAAAGCGGACAGAACTACCATGTGCTTGACAGTCACAGAAATAATGAGGGTTATATAAATTTTTTAAGGACAGATCCCAAAAAATCATCTTCTACAAAATCTGTAAACGCGAATATCCATGTATACATATCCAATTAACACTAAGCTTTAGCTGAAGTGTATTGCCTCTAATTCTTCCCTTACAGATAAAGGCTGATACCCCAATGCAAAAGCTTTGGAACTATCCAAAGAAACATCCGTTGGTCTAGGTGCTGCCATTTTCACATCTTGTTGCCGACACGATTTAAGTCTAGTGGCGGGAAGTTGAAATACTTCTACTAATATTTGTCCAAAATCATAACGTGAAATCCGCTCTTTGCCACCTAAATGAATGATGCCATTAACTTTTTCTAATGCTAATAAAAGTCCTTTGGCGGCAGTTGTGCCACTTACTGGGGTGCGAAATTCATCAATAAATAAATTTAGTTCTTTTTCAGCTTGTAAAGTTTGAAGAAATGGCTGAATAAAGCTTTTCGCTGTGGGTGTTGCTGCACCAAACATCAACGGCATTCGACACACTGCGGTCATGGGATACCTTTCTAGCATATCTGCTTCTGCGATCGCCTTTTGCTCACCGTAAAGATTGACAGGACACACGGCATCTGTTTCTTGATATGGAGCATTTAAGCCATCAAAAACTAAGTCGGTTGAGGTAAAAACACAAGCAATAGAATTATCCGCGCAAAGTCCGGCAATATTGCAGGATGCTATCACATTAATTGCGTGCGATTCTTTGGGGTTGGTTTGACAAAAATTTGGTTGCGAATGTGCGGCAGTATGAATAACTGCTTCTGGTTTGACATCATTAAATATGCGTTTCAATTCCTGAAAATTTGTTAAGTTCGCTGGTAAAATTTTTATGCCAGGAATCTTTAAAGGATGGGATAAATAAGTGCCATAAATATCCCATTCTTGTTTTGCAAGCTGGCAAAGATGCCATCCTAAAAAACCACTTGCTCCGGTTATTAATAATCTTTTCATATTTTATGTAAAACTAAAGTTCTATTTGATAATTCATTTATTTGTAGATATATTAACCTGTGTTTTTATCGCGATCGCAATTACTTTAAAATTCTTTCTGTAATTTGTTGTGTAGCTGATGTATCTTAATAATGCCAGCACTTTACGGGGATTTGAGGGCAGGTTCTATGTCTAAAAATAAAAATATATTTGACGGAGTGAATTTGACTATTGGCTTTATTGGTGCAGTGGCGAGTGTTGCTGGTTTAGCTTTGGCATACCTTGTTGCTACTGGCTGGACTCCAGAAACACCAGGCTTCGGTTCAAAAGACCGCTTTTCTTGTGCTTTACAACCTGATACACAAAACGGCGGTGAAGTGTGGACAGTGATGTATCGTAACGATCGAGGCAAAAAGCCTTGGCTAAGGATGGTTAACAGCTTTGGTAATGATTGGGATACACAAAAACGCTGCGATGTAATTGCTCAACGATTGGAAGGCTTTCGCCAGGATGGTTTAATTGGGTTGAGTCATCGTCTTGACCCAAAAACACCCAGCCAATCTGTAATCTGCGTCAATACCAAGCTAGACCGCAACAATTGCAATCTGTTAGTGACTCTCAAAGTTAGTGCTGATGGCTACGACTCGCTGCGACGGATGACACAAGCTTTGAAGAATGGTACTACTGTTGAACAAGGCTCTGGTTCTCCAAGTGTTATCTTCAAATCCTCTGAGATTAATTTTGAAAACTATCTGGCGGCTGAGGATATCAAGGCTGGCTCAACTGCTATTAAATAACATTAATTTATTTTTAGGCTTAAATTTACACCTAATTTGACCGCCCAAGCTGCTTCAGTAAAATATTGCGATTATTGATCGCTAATTGATAATCAGGTTTGATGGCGAGTGCCTTATCATAAGATGCGATCGCTTCAGAATACCGTTGCAAGTTCTTTAGGGAAACACCTCGGTTATTCCAAGCTTCATGGAAGTCAGGTTTGATGGCAACTGCTTTATCATAAGATGCGATCGCTTCAGAATACCGTTGCAAGTTCTTTAGGGAAACACCTCGGTTATTCCAAGCTTCATGGAAGTCAGGTTTGATGGCAACTGCTTTATCATAAGATGCGATCGCCTCAGAATCCCGTTCCAATTTTCCTAGAGAAAAACCTCGACCATACCAAGCGTCCTGATCGTCAGGTTTGATGACGGTCGCTTTATCATAAGATGCAAGCGCCTCAGAATAGCGTTGCAACCTCTCTAGAGAAACACCTCGATTATGCCAAGCTAGATGGTAGTCAGGTTTGATGGCAATCGCCTTATCATAAGATGCGATCGCCTCGGAATAACGTTTTAAGTTATCTAGGGAAATACCTCGACTATGCCAAGCGTCCTGATCGTCAGGTTTGATGGCAACCGCTTTATCATAAGATGCGATCGCCTCGGAATAACGTTTTAAGTTATCTAGGGAAATACCTCGACTATGCCAAGCGTCCTGATCGTCAGGTTTGATGGCAACCGCTTTATCATAAGATGCGATCGCTTCAGAATACCGTTGCAAGTTAGCTAGGGAATTACCTCGGTTATACCAAGCTTCATGGTAGTCAGGTTTGATGGCGATCGCTTTATCATAAGATGCGATCGCTTCTTTATACTTTTGCTTGACAAAGTAATCATTGCCTTCATTCCAAAAATCTTCCGACTTTTGGGTAATCTCCGCTTGCTTCACAACTTCAGTCAAATATGTATTAATCGGGATACCCCATTTGAAAGTGCCATCGCCAGGTTGTGAATTAGCAATTGTTGTAGACTGCTGTTGTGGTGGTGGTGTTTCACCTTTAAGTTCAGCTTGTCTAATAAGTTCTAATTCGGTAAGCCCATGCACTGCAATCACTTCTCCTATTGCATTCATCGCTGGGCCCCCACTCATCCCTCCTGCGGTTGTTGCACTGTAGGAAATTCCATAGCCATCGGTTAGGCTGTCAATTGATGATACTGTACCGACAATAAATTGTCTCTTTAAACTATTACCAGGAAAACCAGTGATGTAGATGCTATCTCCCAGACTCACTTTGTCAGAATCACCCAAAGGAAGGGCTTTATAAAGACAGGTTCCACCATCAGGTTTAAATGTCACTACAGCTAAATCTTGCTGGGGAAAGCGTGTGATATCTGTTACTGTCCAGATTTTTTGATCGTTGGTTTGCAATTTTAATTTGGCGCTGGGTGGTACTACATGACGCGCCGTAAGTACGGTACAGACTTCTTTGTTTTTTCCCGGCACAAAAAATCCTGTACCTTGTCCTGGTTTATCTGCGTAGTTGATTAAAACCACGCTTTCTTGCGCTTCTTTGGCAATCTCTCCAGGTGTTTTGCGGCTGTTACAGCTGATGAGAGATAAAGCGATAAAACCAAAGGTAGCATACCAATACCAAGGTATCATACCGTACCTGTATAATTTAATGGTTTAATTCATTTTGACTTGTCTTTTATTTTAAAGTAATTGATCTTACATTTTGCACTGGACGATTAAAATCGCTACTACAGAGGGTATGCATAGGAATATAGTGGACTTGAACTTTAATTTACGCCCAGTAATGATTACAAAATACTATTGCAGTAATTCTTGAAACTGCTTTTCATTACGCACTTTGCTAAAGTCTGGGTCAGTTTTTGCTAACTTCTTGTATTTATCAGGAACAAGCTTGATTGCTTTGTCTAGGTTCTCAATTGCTAGTTCTAGATTGCTTTGTAAAGCATAAGAGCAAGCTTTGTTGTAATATGCTTGGTGCAAATCTTGCTTGATGGCGATCGCTTTATCATAAGATACAATACCATCTTGGTAGCGGTGCAGCTTTGTTAGAGCTATGCCTCGGTTAATTAAGGCTTCATATTTATCGGGTTTGATCGCGATCGCTTTGTTGTAAGATGTAACAGCATCTTTGTAGCGTTGCAACGATGTTAAGGCGATGCCACGATTATACCAAGCTTCATATTTGTCGGGTTTGATGGCGATCGCTCTATTATAAGATCCAAGAGCGTCTTGGTAGCGTTGCAACGATGTTAAGGCAATGCCACGATTAATCCAAGCTTCAGGACTCTCAACTTTGATGGCGATCGCTTTATCATAAGCTTTTATGGCATCTTCATAATTATGTCTATCTAATAAATTGTTACCTTGATGAAAGTAATCTTCTGCTTTTTGGGTAGCCTTCGCTTCTATGAAAAGTTGGGTTACATTGCTTTCTTGGACAACCTGTGTAGTATTTTCTGCCGATGAGTTTGCCCCACCACTACAGCCAAATGTCAAGAAAGCTATCAAGCCAGATGCAACGAAGCAGTGCCGAAAAACCATGCTGTACCTACAAAAATTATTAGATGATGTTAAAATTTGTTAGTTTTTTGAGTATTATCAAAATACACTAGTTTTTACCCATTAATTTACTTATGTTTATTTTCCCAAAAAGTTTTGTTGACGATGCATAAAACTTTATCAAAATCAAGCGTATGTAATAATATCATATTAAATACACATAAAGCAATCGCTTAGAACCTGCTTTACTCAAAAAACAATTTATTCGTGTTGCTATATATATTGCGTAGCTGTGACTCGTCGTAAACATCGCACTCGTGTAGTAATTCATCCTGATGAAAAGCTTTTTCAATCCGCCAATGCCGACGGTATAAATCAGCCAGGATCGCAGAGGTGAAGACAGAAGTAATATCAGAATAGTTAGTTTTTCCAACCTCTATCTCTATTAATTACTTTTATTTTTTATTGCAAAATAAAATTCAACCTAAGCTCTAGATATTGATAAATCGTAGAAATAATTTATATTAAATATATGGGGATTTAAAGTTTTAATTTTACTTCAAAAATTAGGAACAGGAAAAAATCTCATAAAAATTGCTAGTGCATTCATAATGTCATGAAATAATTTTTGGCATTAAGATTGTATATTTTGTATTCATCATTTTTTATTTAGGATATAAAACTATGTCTCTTTTCTCCCCTGATGGTCGGACAAAAGTTAGCAACACTACAACTTCTCCATTTAGTGCTATAGGAAAGATGAGAATAAGTTGGAAAGGCCCAGATGGGATTATTAATACTGCTGATGATATTATCATCAACGGTTCTGGTGCCATGATTGATTCCTACCACTTTTTAACAGCAGGACACTGTGTATACGATACGAGATATGGAGGTTGGGCAGATAAAATTGAGGTGATGCTTGGTTCTAAAGGAAATATCATTGCTGGTACAAACCGGGCTGATTATGAATATTATAGTGAAGCTAAATCTGTTTACACACGTTCTTTTGATGGATGGACTCAAGGAGATCAAACTAAAAGCGAAACTTTTCAATACGATATAGGATTGGTTACTCTTGACCGCAATATTGGAAACTTCACTGGCTGGTTTAACTATGGATATGACGATAATCTCAGTAGTGGAACTTTAATGAATGTCACTGGATACCCTTCTGATAAATTTGATTCCAATAGCGATGGGAAATTTGACAACTATGATATGTGGACTCAGAGTGGAAAAATCACAAGTACAACTGACTCGATCTTGCGTAGTAATGAGCTAGATATCCTACCTGGAAATAGTGGAGGCCCTCTCTGGCTTAATAATTCCAACACAAATAAACCAACTATTTATGGAGTAGCTTCAAATGAGACAACCAGCAACAATACTCCGCTTTACAACGAGTTCGCCCGAATTACAAGCACTCGATATAATGAGATTCAAAACTGGATAGACCAAGACAATACCGCGCGCCAACCCACTGACAAAGCTGATTTAGTAGATTCTGATGTGTGGTTTAACACCACTCTTGGAAGTTTTAATAATAAAACTATCAAATATGGGGAAAATTTCAGCATCACAGTCTATCCTCGCAACAATGGTACAGCCGCGACAGGCACTTTTTCGGTTTCGTTTTACGCTTCTACTGATACCAATATCACTGATAATATTGGTTCTCATTACTTAATTGGTAATACAACTATTTCTTCGATTAATCCATTCAATTCGGGAACAGCGACTTGGAGCGGTGCGTTTCCTAATATCCCAATTGGAAATTATTATGTTATTTCATTTCTAGATCCAACTAATTCAATCCAAGAGTTTGATGAAAGTCTAAGCAGCAACCAAAAGGTATTTAGAACTTTACTCACTGTTACCAATAGTACGCCTACTTCGACACCTCAGACCGTTTCATCAACCGTTAGCTCGCCTTTATCAGCCAATGAAGAAAATCTCACTTTAACAGGTGCAGATGATATTAATGGGACTAGTAATACTAGTAATAATAATCTAAATGGTGGAAATGGCAATGACATTCTTATAGGCGGAAGTGGTAATGATACTTTCGTTGGAAGTTTAGGTAACGATACCCTAACGGGAGGAATTGGATCTGATGTTTTTACTATTAATACCCCTGCTGAAAGTATTCATAACATTACAGATTTTTCGTCAGATGACACAATTTATGTTTCTAAAATCGGGTTTGGAGGTGGACTTAGTGAAGGTATACTTCAAGCCACACAATTTTTTATCGGTTCAGTAGCAGAAGATAGTAGCGATCGCTTTATCTACAACAATAATACAGGGGGTTTATTCTTTGATGCCGATGGTGCAGGCTCATCCAGTCAAATCCAAATTGCTCAATTAGGAATGGGTCTAGATATGACTAATACAAATATTTTCGTGATTGCCTAAATAATCCAGGATTTATACCAGTTTAATTAATGATTGCAAAACATCCTTGGGTAAAGACGCGATGAATCGCATCTCTACAAATGGTCTATTTGTCGCAATTATTTTTTTAAATTGGTATAACCCCTTAAAAACATAGCTTTTAAGGGGTTTCGATGATACTTATGCGTAAGTCCTAACTCTATCTGTGCAAGGCTTAACTAATGCCAAACACTGACTCGACAGTTGACTTAATTGAATCCCGCGCATCTTTTAAAGTTTGGCTAATGGGATGTTTTGCCTGCAAAAATGCGCGCGCACAATTGCGTCCCGGCATTCCCGAAATTGAACCACCTGGATGAGTCCCTGCACCAGTCAAAAATAGATTATCAATTGGCGTTTTGTAATTGGCTATTTCTGGCAATGGACGGAAAAATACCATCTGATCTAGGGTCATGTCAACATGGTAATAATTCCCTTTGTACGCACCTAATCTTTCTCCTAGTTCGGCTGGACTTTCTACCCGACGGGCGATAGTTGCATTCTTGACATTGGGTGCATAGTCTGCCAATTTATCAATCACCCTATCTGCAACTTTGTTTTTCAATTCATCCGTCCAACCAGTACCTTTTAAACCAGTGCCTTCTGCACCAGCAATTTGATAAGGAGCAAAAAACTCAATCCATAGAGTGTGCTTACCTGGTGGTGCTAATGTGGGGTCTAAATAGCTAGGCATCACCAAATACATTGATGGGTCAGCATCAGGAATTTCTCCCAAAGTACATTTACTATGAGCCTGTTCAACATGAGCCACAGAATCAGCAATCAAAATAGAACCAACCAGATATTCATCTTTGTGAGCATGGTGAGGAAAGTGGAGTGGTTCGTCTAAAGCCAAATCTATTTTGAGGATGGTTTCGTTGTTGTTAACGATGCGGCGTTCTAATCTTTCCCATAAATTTGGGTCGGCTCCATCAATATCGCTTTTATCTGTCATTTGTAAGAACAACCGCTTGGCATCAATATTAGAAATAACCCCGTATTTAGCGCGATATTCTTTTCCACCAGCAACCCGCACACCTACAGCTTTGCCATCATCAATTAAAACTTTATCAACGTGCTGATCTGTGAGAATAACGCCACCTTTACTTGTGACTAAATTCACCAAAGCTTGCACAAGTGCGCCAGTTCCGCCGCGAGGTCTGGCCATCCCCGGATTATGACGCATTGCCATCATAATTGCACCTATAGCAAGGGTTTTTTGTGATGGCGGCGCACCAAGTTCTGCTGCTAGTCTAGCTAGTGGTGCTTTCAGAAATTCTTCATCAAACCACTCGTTAAGCAAATCCTCAGCGCTGGTTAACATCGTGCGAATGAAGTCCAGCGTTTTGTTAGGGGAACCAATAACTGAAACTAAATCTTTGATTTTGGTGATGTCGTAGTTACCAAGAATGTCTATAACTGATTTTGGTGGTGCATTAAACATAGGAATCATTGCACCTAGCGATCGCTGCCAAAAGTCTACAAATTCTGCATATTTTTTGGCATCACGTTGGTTGTAACGGGCGATTTCTGCACAAGTCTTTTCCACAGACTTATGTCCTAAGAAATACTTCCCATCAGGATGAGGACAGAAAACAACTGGATCGCATTCCAAATAATGCAAGCCATATTTTTCTAGTTCTAATTCTTCAACAACTGGCCCTAAATGAATAAATTCATGGTCAATCGCACACAAATTGAATTTAAATCCAGGAGCTTCTTGCGGTAAGCATTCTTCAGTTGTTGCTGCGCCACCTGGTACAGAACGCTTTTCTAGTAACAGAACGCTATAACCAGCTTTTAGCAAATAAGCTGCGCAAACTAGCCCATTATGTCCAGCACCGATCAGCACAACATCATACTCTTGCATAGTTGGAAATTAGAAATAAGTAGCTTTCTGAAATATTAGAAAATTTTTATTACATTGACATCATCCCTCAGTAACAAAAATTATCTTTAACTCGTGTCAATCCTACTAAGGAGATATTAAACTTGACGATGAGGGTATTTGCTTTACTTGAATTTCTAACATAAGTATTAAAGTACCTTTTTGTACTTCTAAATTTTTGATAGAAAAAGCTATCTCCTCCCATTTAAAGGATGGTATATTCATTAATTCTTTAGCTTTATGCATCAATGCTGTAGTTAATTCTATTGAAATCCCTTCTCCCTCAGTGCATTTAAAAGCCTCCAGCATGGCGGGTTGTGAATTAGTTCGTGGGCGAGCGATCGCAGTGTAAGCTAAAGGGCGAGTATTTCCCATTTCCTTTAACTGCACCTTTCCTTTAAATTCTAGTTTGCCATCACCAGGTAAAAATATCTGAATTTCTTCTGGCTGAAAACTGACAATTTCTCCATCTACATTCAACTCAAAGTTTTGCATCTGGCTACGAACAAACTCTGAGGTCAAGGCGCGGTTAATATCTACTTCTGTGAGTATAACCTTAGCAATAGTATTGATTGGCTCATTCAGTTCTATTTGACCAAAAAGAGCGCTAAAAGGATTGATGGCTATACTATCTGTTTGCAGTTTTATTTCCTGTACGCGAATGTCTTCTTTAATGACTAATCCTTGCCCTGCAACTGCAACTCCATCCGCCTGTCCCTGAAGTATTTTTAACAGATCGGTTTTTACATCTATTTCTATTTCTTCTACTTCATCTAGCTGATTGGATACTTGTTTTTCAGCTTCTTGGGATAGAAATTCTTCTTCTAACCGATGCTCATTAGGCATGAATTACTAATTCTCATAAATGTCCTCTTATTATTTACTGTAAAGGCTAGATACTAACAAGCGGCTCTATATTACGATATATGCAAATGGGGGGATTGAGTAATTAAGTCGGCGAGAAAAATTCAATGTATGTGAACAAATATAAATTGATGTAGATGTAGTAGCGTGTCAAGGCTAAATTGTTGCAATAAATTTTCTTGTGGGATGGGTGTCTTCACCCGTCCGGGCGGGCAAGATGCCCACCCCACAAGAGCTAAATTTTATGCACTATTTTAGCCTTGACACGCTACTACTGGAATGTTTATTAACATAGCTTGAAATATTAACACCGACTTACTTAATTAAGTAGAAAGTATTGTTTGTTTTTTGAGTTTTGCTTTTTTAGTAACAACCATTTTTACACCACCGCTAGGGACAATTGTAATGCCACGACGGACGGGATGCACAGGACGTTTATCAGTAAGGCTTAATTCAAAACGGGATAATATTATCGCTGTTACTAATTTTAGTTCGTACATGGAAAAGGCTGCACCAATACAACCGCGATAACCTCCACCAAAGGGTAAATATTCGTAAGGTGAAAATTTTTGGTTGAGGAATCTTTCTGGCTGAAACTGTTCTGGTTCTAGGTAAGTCTCGGCTCGGCGATGTGCTAAATAAATACAGGGAACTAAAACTGTTTCTGATGTAAATTTATGCCCCATAATTTCTACTCTATCTTTTACCATTCGCGGCGTGCAAATTAAAGCAATAGGGTGAATTCGCAGTGTTTCTTGACAGACGGCGGTGAGATAAGGTAATTGTGCAATTGTTTCAGGATTTGTGAGATTGCCCAAGGTATTTAGTTCTTGCATTAGCCGATGTTTAACCTTTGGGTGAGAGTGAATTAAATAAAATATCCAGGCTAATACACCAGATGTAGTTTCGTAACCCAATAGCAATAATGAAACTAGTTGATCGCGTAATTCTTCATCTGTCATCTGTTGCCCATTTACGTCATACGCTGACATCAGCAGACTGAGAATATCTGTACGCGCAGGATCATTTTGCCAACGTCTTTCAGAAATTTCGGCATAGATGAGTTTGTCAATTTGCTCTCGTCTTTTTAAGAAAAGTCCCCAAGGACTCCATGCACCTAAATCTTTTTGCAGCGAAGGAAAGAAAAACAAGCTGGAATACCAAGGTTTAGTTACGTCTTCTAATAAAGAACTCAATTGTTCTTTTAATTGTTGGTAACGCACACCATGAGTAATCCCAAATACAACTTGTAAAATAATTTCTAAAGTGATATTTGACATTAATTTGTGTATACCAATATCTGTATCTGATGTCCAATGTTGTGTCATCTCTTCAGTTATTTGACAAATTGCTTGTCCATAAGATTTTAAATTATCGCCATGAAAGGCTGGGAGTAATAGCTGTCGCTGTTGTTGGTGCGATCGCGCTTCTTGAAATACAATAGAATTCTCACCAAACAAAGGTTTAAATACATGGGTTGCTTTCTTAAAATCTAACTTGTGTGCAGGGATGGCAAAACAATCGCTAATTGCTTGGGGATGGCTAAAAAATACTATCGGTGGCGATTTTAAACCCATTACCTGTACTGTGAAAACATCACCATACTTGGCAGCATTATTTTCTAAAAACTTTGTTGGTTCAGCAATTAATTGCAGAGTTTGTAGCAACGCTGGTGTGTATAGATTATCAAATAGTTTCATTGTTGATTTGATACTTTTAGGATTTCAGAAGGTGCAAATAATTCAATCAGCTTGGGTTAAGGCTTACTTCTACCTAACACTCCTTAAAAAAGATGCGATTCTAGCAAGCTTTTTTAATATTTTCAGGGTATAATCGGGAGTTACCTACCACTAAGTGAAACGTAGTGTTAATTAATCACCATTAGTTTTTACAAAATTAATAATAATATTTTTTATGATTTTTTAAATGCATTTACAGAAAAAACTTACTCAATTATTTTGGGATACATTTATTAAAATTACGTCTTTTGGTGATATTAAAATACTTTATCTTGGTGTACGGTCACTCTTAAAATTCATTCTTTTTACAGTTGTAATATATTAAAATTCCCCATAAACCTCTTTAAAATCGGACTATAGGGGATTGTTTAAAAGCATTGAAAATCTATCTAAATGTATAGATGATTGAAAGTTTGCTGAACGCAACCATTAAATCTCGCAGCATCAAACAGCAGTTGTCTGTAGAATGGGAGACTTAACCTGACGTTGACTCGTGACAACCATCTGAATGGGACGATCTGGCCCTGTCACTAAACCACGGCGTTTAGGTCGCACTTCACTATTATTAACTAGTTCTAATTTCTTACTAGAAAGGATTTGAGCAAGTGCTAGCTTCATTTCCAACTGGGCAAACGCTAGCCCAATACAGCGTCTAGCACCAGCGCCAAAGGGCAAATATTCATAAGCAGAAAATTGCCGTTCTAAAAAGCGTTCTGGCTTAAACTGCTTAGGTTCTGGATAAATATCTTCCCGTTGGTGGGTCAGATAAATAGAACCAATTAGGACTGTACCCGGTTCTAGTTCGTAACCGCCCAGCGATATTGGGGTTCTAACTCTTCTGGGAAAAGTTAGCATACCTACTGGATAAATCCGCAATGTCTCGGAACAAACAGCGTTGAGATAAGGTAATTTGAAAACAGTGCTAGGATCTGGGTTATCGCCCAAGCTATCTAATTCTTGCAGTAGTTTTTGGCGCACTGATGGTATTTTATGAATCCAGTAGAATGCCCATGCTAAGGCTGTGGCTGTGGTTTCGTGACCAGCGACTAACAAAGTTATCAATTCATCGCGCAATTCTTCATCGGTCATGGGTTGACCGGCTTCATCTCTAGCAGCCATGAGTAAGCTAAGAATATCCGTGCGCGATGAATCTGGTTGTTCTCGACGTTCCCGAATTTCCTCGTAGATGAGTTTGTCAGCTTCTTGCTGAAGGCGTATCTGATTTCCCCAGAAGTTAATCGGGCCAAAATCCCTTTGCAAAGCTGGAAAATAAAGCAAAGCTATACTTAAGCGAGAACTGGCCTTTTCTAAAAGATCGCCCAAAAAATGCTGTAGTTTTTCGGCGCGAGGCCCTTCATATAGACCAAATACAGCTTGCATAATCACCCGCAGGGTAATAGCTTGAGTTGCAGATCGGATATTAAAGGGTTTACCTATTTGGTATTGGCTAATAACTTGCTTGGTGACATCGGTAATCACTTGGCTATAGTTCCGCATTCTTTCGCCATGAAAGGGAGGCATTAACAACTGACGTTGGCGCTGGTGTTCTGTGCCGCTGATGGTAATTACAGAATGCTTGCCCAATAAAGGTTCAAACAGCTGATTCACATCGCCAGGTGCTTCCAATTCTTTGGTATCAGTTGTCAAAATTTGCTGTTGCGCTTGGGGGTTGCTGACAATCACCATAGGAGGCAGATTTTTGTCTAATCGGAGAGTAAAAATCTCGCCATAGGTTTTGGCACAATCCTCCATAAATAACATCGGATTAACAATCCAGCGCACCATCTGTACAACTGCTGGAGTTTGCGGCCCATTTGGGAATTTCATAAATTTTTTTCCGATTAAATATTTTTTGCTACTTCAACTAATTGAAATTTTGGTTGCCTGACCATTTAAAGTACTTATTCTAACGTTGCAAAAAAGCAATAAACTGTTACAACCTCGAAGATGTAAAATTTTGGTTAAATTCAACGAGCATCTACAGTTTCACTTCATCGTCAAAAGGTACTCAGCATGACTGCAATCTCCGCAAAGGCATCTTCAGCGCTTCCCAATTTTTCGGAAGGGATTCAATATTTTGGTGAAGCCTTACCAGGTTTTGAAACTTATGGTGCAACTCCTGCTATCGAATCGGGCAAAATCGCGATCGCATCACCCACAGATAAAGCCGCTGTATATCAAACTTTACTAGCTGCCGATGCCCTGCGCTACCTGACTTTACAAGTTACCGGTAGTAAGGCTTCTGGGCATCCCGGCGGATTCGCCAGCCAAGCGGAAGCTTACGCATCTCTTGTCATGCTGGGATACAAGAATATTATTACTGAAGTTGGACACCACGCCCCCGGATTTTATAGTGCCATGTTCTTGGATCGTTCGCTAGAGGACATGGGAATTCTTACAGTCCAACAATTGCGCGATCGCTTCCGAGAAAAGCACGGACTTTTAGGACACCTTTCTGGTTACATTCCCGGTATTCTCGCACCTGCGGGGCCATTAGGACAAGGGCAACACTTTGCAATGGCGGCTGCACTGTTGCACAAAGATAAGTTGTTCCCCTTTACAGTTGGCGATGGGGGATTGGGTGAGCCTTACATTATAAGTGCGATCGCGCATTTTCATACAGCTTATCCTACTGTCACCAATTTTTTACCAGTGTTGGTGTGGAACGGTTACAGCCAAGAACATCACAGTATGGTTTCCCTGAAAACCAACCCAGAGATGCAAGCATATTGGCAAGGTAACGGTTTTGATGAAGTTGTGTTAGTGGATGCCAAGGATTTCGACGATCGAGATCAGCCAGGGGATTACGTTGATAGTACCGCCTTTTCCTTTGAGAAACGCCTAGAATTTATTCAAGCAGTACTTTCTGGTATAGATAAAGCCGCGCGATCGGCTCTTAGTGGCAAACTTACCGTCTTCATTATTAAACAACTCAAAGGTGCAGGAGTCCACGCGCGGGGTGCGAAATCTCACAACTTGTATCCTAAAGATACGCTGGATGCGCCGCATATTGTTAGTGCATTGCAAACCCGTGCTTTATCAGCAGAAGCTTGGCAATTAGTCAGAACAAATGCCGAACGCGCCGGTGGTGGCCCAGCAGCAAAAACTGTGGTAACAGAATTTGAATTTCCATTACCAGAATTAGGCGAATTACCTTTAGAAGAATATGCAGTTGGTGGCGAACCAAAAGTTTCTACAACTGCGATGGGACGATTGGTAGGAATAGTTGGAAATAAAGATCGGAATTTCCTTGTCACCAACGCCGATGGTAATGAAGCATCAGGAATTGCTAACATCAACCAAGCATTAAAGATTATCCATCCCACAACCGACGACTTATATAACCAAGCACCAAACGGACAAGTTTATGAACCATTGAGTGAAGATGCTTGTGCCGGTTTAGCTGCGGGTTTAGCGTTAATGGGTGCGAGAACTTTGTGGTGTTCCTACGAATCTTTTGCCATCAACGGATTACCAATTTGGCAAACTGTGACTCAAGCAATGGCAGAATTACGCCGTCCAACTCCCTCGACTATTACTTTATTCACAGCAGGTGCATTAGAGCAAGGGCGCAATGGTTGGACTCACCAACGTCCAGAAATTGAAGCTTACTTTGCTTCGTTGATGCGAAATGGAAATGTTTTCCCATTATTTCCGCCTGATGCTAATAGTATTCAAGCCTGTTATGATTGGGCATTGAAAACTAAGAATAAGGGAATTGTAATTACAGCCAGTAAATCGCCGTTACCAATTCGCACAACTTTAGAACAAACTCGTCAAGGGTTGCGCGATGGTGCAGTGTTATTACATGAAATCGCTGGTGATAAACAAGTCGTATTTGCTGTAATTGGCGATATGACATTAATGCCAGTATTTGAAGCTGCGGCTTTTTTGGAAACTGAAGGTATTGGTGCGAAGATAGTTTCTGTTATTAACCCCAGACGTTTGTATCGTCCCCACGATACCGCATGGGATATCTGTTCCGAAGCTGATGGCGATTTCTTAGATGATGCGAAATTTGCCGAATTATTTGATGGCGATGCGTTAATTGCTGTTACTGGTGGTGCTGCATCGATGCTGGAACCGATCCTGTTACGGAGTACAGCGAAGCGCGACACCTTTGCATGGAAACGTGGCGAAACTACAGCCAGTGCTGGCGAGTTGATGGCGTTTAATGGATTGACTGCTGAAGCGTTAACAAAACGTGCGATCGCATTAGTGCATTAAATAATGTTGCATAAATGCGGGATGATTTTATTGAATTTTCCTTTGCGTTTCATTCCTAGATTCAGCAACTCCCATTAAATAAAGCTGAAATTGTTTCTACTTTTATCGCATTTATACGTATAGAAACGCTGAAATTGCGTCGGAATGCGTATATTTGCGTTTTTTTATTGAAAAGAACTTAGCAAGTAGGAAAAATGGGAGTAGATTTGCTGAAATTCTTTGACAAAAGCTGGTTTTGATGTCGCAAAAGCTAGTTTTAAAGTCGCAAAAGCTAGTTTTGATGTCGCAAAAGCTAGTTTTAAAGTCACAAAAGCTGGTTTTGATGTCGCAAAAGCTAGTTTTGATGTCGCAAAAGCTAGTTTTGATGTCACAAAAGCTAGTTTTAAAGTCAGAAACTTAGTTTACAAGTCGCAAAACTTGATTTTTGTAGCTAGGACGAAGGGTGATATTTTTATCTGGAAGCGTGGGGAATGTAGAGACTTGAGGAAAGGTGCGATCGGGTTAGTGCATTAAAGCTGGGTGTGTAGGTGAAAAATCTGAATTTTTAGCCGCATATATACGCGGATAGATGCCGATAAATTGGTGTTTTAATGCGTGTATTTGCGGTTTATAGTTTTATATTATATTTGTTAAAAAGTTATATTCTTATCTATAATTTTGACGCTTTTTGGTAAAAAACTATGCATGATTGTGACATTATTGTGGCGGTTAGAAATCTTGATGGAACTATTGATTCTCGCTACATTCAGCCTCTAAATGATTTCTTGTATAAACATCCATCTCCAGAGATCGTTAAGCGATTAAGAGGAGAAGAACTGTTTGATTTACTGGCCAATGATTTAGGAATTGTACGTGTTGAGTGTGAAAAATTAAAACTTAACTATATTAAACCTGGTCAACGTAAAGATGTGCGTCCAGAAGTTATGATTTTATTAGGTAGGCTCGCTGAAGCATTAATTGTACGTAGATGTAATCAAGATGCGAAAAAAAACCGTGTGTGGGCAAGTTATGCTCGACGGGGTAATCAGGTGTCAAGTCTTGATAACTATATCGCAATTGGAACAGGTTTTGCTAGTACAAAAAATAACATCCTCTACAAAACAAAATATAGTCCAAATGATACGCAAAGAGATATAATTTGGGTTAAAAAGGATGAACCGATGAAAGAATTGTCTATGGGAACAAAGCGTAATGGAGGTTATCCAGTTGGACTTCAAATTAAAGTAAGCAGAAATAAAGATAGTGTATTTAATAATTTATCTAATAAAACTTATGCAGTCCCAGTAGTATACTTTGATTTGAATCGAGACTTTACTAAAGTCGCTGAAAAACTCCGTCAGGAGACTCTACTATTTGCTGAAAATAACTGGAAAATTGGAGAAGATTTAATATGTGGCAGAGACGTAGATCCAGAGTTACATGATAATTTATTACAATTCTTACCACTTATTGAGCTACTTCTAAAGGGTAAAATAGAACTTGCTGATTTATTAGAAGAGATACCAGAATTTGATACAGCGATTAAAAGCAGATTTATAGAAACCACGGGAATAGGTTTGCAGTTACACCAGCAGAAAAAGCAACAAATTGAAATCCTAACTTTACCAATATGATTCAATTAATACATCTCATAAGAGGTGAAACGCGGAGCATGAAAAATGGGTTACTGAGGTGGTAGATTAAACGGCTCTGCCACTCCCCTTATAGTAATTGACAATTGATTATACCGAAATATTTATAGGGTAGGGCTTACAAATGATTGTACTTTTGTTATAGATGAAATTCTTACAGAATAGTGCTTTCAATAATATTGAACCCGATTTTGTATAAAAGGAGCAGTAAAGCCAGAATTACCACTTACCCTACCATCACAGCGTAGTTTATAATAGGATAATACTGAAAATACTCAATTTAGCAGTTAATTATGGTAATTAAATTTGAAGAGATATCTAAAGATATTGATACTTTACCAGAAGAAGCTCAAATCTTACTACTAGATTTTATTCAATTACTCAAAAAGCGGTATCCTCAAGTAGAATCAGAAAATCATAGTCAAGAAAAAAGTCTCTATGATAAGTTTGATGAAATTGGATTAATTGGTTGTTGTTCTGTTGACGAAAATTTATCAACAACTTATAAAGAAGTTTTATCTAATACATTGACAACCAAATATGATCGTAGTTGATACAGGATTTTGGTTAGCTCTTATTGATAAAAAAGACACATACCAAGAAAAAGCAAAACAGGCTTTAAAACAATATAATGAACCTTTAATTACAACATGGTGTGTTGTCACAGAAACCTGTTATCTTTTGCTAACTTGCAAGGGAATTGACACTGAAATTATTTTTCTAAATAGTCTGCAACAAGAATTATTTACGATTTTTAATTTAGAACTTCACCACACTCCCCGAATTATTGAATTAATGAAAAAATATGCTGATCTTCCAATGGATTTGGCTGATGCTTCCCTAGTAATTTTAGCAGAACATTTAGGGCATGGACGCATTTTTTCAGTAGATCAACGTGACTTTAATACTTATCGTTGGAAGCAAAGTTATCCTTTTGAAAATCTCCTATTTTGAAGTAATTATAAATTTATCAGCCGCGATCGCGCAATTTCTCTTCTAACAATAGGGCGTACTTGTATGCTGTGGAGTGAAACAATTACCACAGTTAAATAGCAAATAACATCTTCTGTGCAATGGCATAAAATGGCAAAAACTGCCATAATATAGAAAAACAGATTCAAAAACTAACCCTCGTGAAAAGTATCAATATTTCCTTACCTGACACCATGCGAGCTTATATAGAAGAACAGGTAGCTCAAGGAGGTTATAGCAGTGTCAGCGAATATTTTCGTGAATTAGTGCGACAAGACCAAAAACAGAGAGCTAAAGAACGTCTAGAAACAATGCTTCTGGAGGGATTAAACTCTGGGAATGCAACAGAAATGACTGTTCAAGATTGGGAAGATATACGTCAAACAATCCGAGAAAGAATGAACAAACATCAAGATGCAATTTAGCCGTGATGTTTGAAATAAAAAAAAGACCTCAAGTTATTCGGGACTTAATAGACTTAGCAACGTACATAGCACAAGATAACTTAGATGTTTCAGACCGCTTTTTAACAGCAGCCGAAGGAACATTTAAACAATTAGCAAAAACCCCGGCTATTGGAAAACCATGTAAATTTGTCCATCCAAATCTAGCAGAAATTCGACAAATATCTATCAAAGGATTTCAGAAATATCTTATCTTTTACCGCATCACTGAATCAGCAATTGATATTCTACGGGTTATTCATGGTGCAAGAGACATTGAATTAATATTTGATGAAGACTTAGAACTATAGCTTATCCTGCAAGTCATCAATTTTTTCCTGTAGTTAAGATTTTACACAAGGATGGAACCATGACTAACACTCAATAGATGGTTCACTTAAACTTAGATTTGTCACCTGAACTAAATCAAATATTAGACGAATTAGCAAATAAAATAGGCACAAGTAAAAGTGATGTTTTGCGTCAGGCTATAACCTTGATGCAAATTATGGTTATAGCTAAAGAGGAAACCAAAAAATTAGGAGTTCCAGAAGCAAATCAATTGATACCGATTGGACGTACATTTAGGAAGTATACATCGCAGTGTTCACATTAATTTATCAAGCGCGATCGCGTTACCTCATTCAGGTTTAAAAGTTGTAGTTGTAGGTTGGGGAGCCACTGCGTTGGACGGGTTCCCCGGCTTATTCGCGCAGCGTCTCCGACAGGAGAAGCAAGTGGCGTTTGAGGAACGAAACTCAACATCCACGCCTCTGTTGGGTAACACTAAAGTTCAAACGCCACTTTGCTCAAGTCGGGAAACCCGCCCATGCAAGTGGCTCCCCAACCTACAGTTAAGATTTCCATACTACGCTTTAAAACCTGCAAAGGCAGATTTTGTTTGTACTATGAAAAACTGTTTAAGCAGTTTCACTCAGTAATCGCAGAATAAATTGAAGTGGAATTTCCACTCGCTCGGAGCGATTATTTAGTTCATTACCTAGTGCATCAATCGCTTGCTCTAAAAGATAGGCAAAAAGCAGCACATCTAGTTCTTGTGTTGTCTTGGGAAGGAAAGATTCTTGACTAGCAGTTTCTAAATAAGAATTGAGAAAGCTAGTACTAACCCAGGTATACCAAAACTGTCCCCATTGTTCTATAAGGGGTAAATTTTCAGACCGGATCATTCCAGATTCTTCTTGATAACCCAGAGCTTCGTTAACTGCGTAGTTGAAAGATAGCAACATTCCTGCTACATCTTGTAGAGGCGATCGCTTTATGCGTCGTTCGCTAAAACTACGATCTGCTTTGCCTTCAAAATCAGGAATAATAAAGTCTTTTCCTGTGTAAAATACTTGTGATAAATGGTAGTTTCCATGATGACGAGTACGCAATGCAGTAATTTTTTGCCCAACAACTAACTGAAAGCGTTCTAAGATTTTCTCTTGGTTATTCAGAACTTCTAATGCTAATGGTTGAGTATCAGTTGACAAGGATTTTACTCGTTCTTTTAACAACCGAAATACTTGTCCAGTTAAGTTACGTGCATTTTGATATATCGAACGTTGATAAAGTGATGAAAAAGATTCTGGAGCAAAGTCTGAGCTATCTATATTTGTAGCCAGCCCTATATGGAATTCAGCTGTGGATTTACCCAATAGCTCAACACTTTGCAAGTAAGAAGTGATAGTTGCAATTGCCAATTCTGGAATCTCAATTCTCTGTAAATCCAACAAAGAACCTGATGGCAGAGGCACTTCGGTAATAGTGGCGTGTTCTGTGGTAACTAAATCAAAGTAGTTTTGCAAACTATCAAGGGTGTAATCCCAACCACTGCGGATATCTGGAATAAACTCTTGTAATATGCCTATAGTCGTGGCTTGGGCAGTTTTATTGCTTGTTTTATTTCCACGGCGGTACTCTAAAGCACCAGCTAGAAAAACTGACTGTTGTAAGCGTTTTTTCTGGTATAGTAAACGCCGGATTTCTAAATCTGGGTGCAAACCCTCTTCGACTTTGCGGAAGAGTTTTAACAACAAGCGATCGCCATAAATTATATAAGTATTGGTTTGTTCTTCTTTATTCAGAACAGTCGGCTCATGATTGGTTAACTGTCGGCGCAATTCGGAGAATGAATCAGTAGTAGTGCCAAATAATTCTCCAGTTATCCCTTTATAAGAGTGATGATTAGCGATCGCATCATCTAGCAGTGAGGTGAGAAAGTTCTTGTCTGCTAAAGCATCAAATAAAATTCCAACTTCTTGAGTATTAGGTGGAGGAGTGTCTGTTTTGCCTTGCACCCCAAGCCGTGCAATTATAGCTTGCGGCATTTCTGCCAAAAGATGTGTTGCAAGATCGCCTTCTGCATAGGCGAGAAATAACAGATAAGTTTCGTGGTTTCCCTGGGTATAGTCTACCTGCAACCAAACAATTTGAGCTATCTGCTGGTTATAGGGTAAAGAAATCGCTTCAATGATTTGTACTGATTGTACAGTCTGAGTTTTGCCGCCAAACCAGCTACAGGTATAGAGATAATCCCGCAGTGTTGATTCTAGAACGCTTTTTGACTCTCGTTGCTCAATCACATTCTGCCATGAACCATTTACTAGCAGAGTTACTAAATCTGCTTGGGGTTTAGGCTCTTGAGTTGAGCTAAGTTTACGTTGTAAGGTGAACCAGTAAAACCCGTAAGGACTTAAGCTGAGGAAATAGGGCGATTCTGTAATCGGTGGAAACTCAGTGGAACCAAAAATTTCTACTGGTAGTAGCCCATTGAAAGTTGATAAATCTAACGTCACCGTTTGCACGTAATGAGATAAATTTGCTACTACCAAGACATGTTCTTCTGAGGTAATCCGACTGAAGGCAAAAACTTTGCGATTATTAGACTGTAGCAATTCAAAACGCCCTTTACCCAATGCCGCAAACCGTTTGCGAGTAGCGAGTAAACGTTTCATCCAATACCAAAGAGAATTGCTATTAGTCCGTTGTGCCTCGACGTTGAGTGCTTCGTAGTGATATTCTGAGTCAACGATGACGGGTAGATACAAGCGTTGCGGGTTGGCGCGACTAAAACCAGCGTTGCGATCGGAACTCCACTGCATAGGTGTGCGAACACCATTGCGATCGCCTAGATAAACGTTATCTCCCATACCAATTTCATCACCGTAGTAAAGTACGGGGGTTCCTGGCAAAGATAATAGTAAACTATTGAGTAACTCAATTTGGCGGCGATCGTTACCCAAAAGCGGCGCTAATCGGCGACGGATGCCTAAATTTACCCGCATCATCGGGTCTTGTGCGTAGGCCCCATACATAAAATCGCGGTCTTCATCTGTCACCATTTCTAGAGTCAGTTCGTCATGGTTGCGGAGGAACAATGCCCACTGACAGTTATCAGGAATCGATGGAGTTTGCTGAAGAATATCTACAATCGGGAAATTATCTTCCATCCGCACTGCCATAAACAAACGCGGCATTAGGGGAAAATGAAAGTTCATGTGACACTCATCCCCTGCACCGTAATACTCGGCTGCATCTTCAGGCCATTGGTTCGCCTCAGCTAGTAACATCCGGTTAGGAAATTTCGCGTCGATGTGCGATCGCAACTCCTTCAAAAACGCATGGGTTTCGGGTAAGTTTTCGCAGTTCGTTCCTTGCCGCTCGTAGAGATAAGGCACAGCATCCATGCGTAGTCCATCTACACCCATCTCCAACCAAAAATCTAGAACATCAAATACTGCCTCGCGCACCAAGGGATTGTCATAATTCAAATCCGGCTGATGGGAATAGAAACGATGCCAGCAATAAGCTTTGGCAACTGAATCCCAAGCCCAGTTAGATGTCTCAAAATCTTGGAAGATAATTCGCGCTTCTTGGTATTTTTCAGGAGTATCACTCCAAACATAAAAATCTCGCTCCTGACTTCCTTTCGGGGCGCGACGCGCTCTTTGAAACCAAGGATGTTGGTCAGAGGTATGGTTAATAATTAACTCTATAATTACCCGAATACCGCGCTGATGAGCAGCGCTCAAAAACGCTTTAAAGTCTTCTAGCGTGCCATAGATAGGATTGATACTAGTATAATCGGCAATATCGTAACCATCATCTCTGAGTGGGGAAGGGAAAAAAGGTAACAACCAAATGGCAGTAATACCTAAATCTTGTAAATAGTCTAGTTTTTCTGTCAGCCCTGGAAAATCACCAATCCCATCACCATTACTGTCAGAAAATGTGCGAACACCTAATTCGTAGATAATTGCATTTTTGAACCATAATGAGTCATCTTTCAAGCTGGAGTTTGGCATTCTTTTAAAAAGATATGCGATCGCATATCCAATAGAACTATATTTTTACTTGATACAATCGCTGAGATTATCAGCTTATTTATCTTACACGAGTAATGTTTACGCTTTCTTACTTAAGTAATGAAACTACCAAAGGAGCTACATTTAGTCAGAAATAATCATACCAACTGCGTATATACATATAACAGTTTTCATTTGCATGAAGTACAAAGTTACAAGTTTTGAAGCAGGAGTCAGAAGCTTTTTATATCTGATGCTTCCGTACTGCATTTTAATTTCACTTAAAAAGCAACCTGCTGTATAATTTTTATTTCTGGATGGGAAAATGTAACAAAACTTATTGTAAACTATAGCAATCCTAAATGAGATTGTAAAAATTTTTGTTATGGTCGTCCTAAATAAATTGCAAATGACAAAGCGCAAAGTCGAGCCAGTCGCACAGGAAGGGTTTCCCTGGCGTTGAGCGGAGGTTTCCACTCCAAAGCGCAGCCCGCCGCAGGTATAAGACGCCAGGTCGTTTAAGCGGGGGAAACCCGCCAACAGACTGCCTCAACTTTGTAACAGAGGACGAATGACTAATGACTAATGACAGCCAACTATAATGTACTTAAGATTTTACACAAGGATGGAACCATGACTAACACTCAAAAGATGGTTCACTTAAACTTAGATTTGTCACCTGAACTAAATCAAATATTAGACGAATTAGCAAATAAAATAGGCACAAGTAAAAGTGATGTTTTGCGTCAGGCTATAACCTTGATGCAAATTATGGTTATAGCGAAAGAAGAAACCAAAAAATTAGGAGTTCCAGAAGCAAATCAATTGATATTGAATGAAATCATTCTCTCATCTGAACAGCAGCCAAAACTGCATCCACTAGACACGTTTATGGAAAGGCTTGGTTCTTGGGAAGATGAACGTACTGCTGAGGAAATAGTCAAAGATATTTATGATAGCCGTACTATTTCTAACAATGACATTAGTCTGTGACTTATTTACTTGATACTGATACTTGCATCTATTGGATTAAAGATACTAATTCAGTCAGAACTAAAGTCAGAGAAATAGGCTAGGAGCAAATTTATATTTGCAGCATCACGGTTGCTGAGTTATATTTTGGTGCTTATAATTCTCAACGAGTAGTGGAAAATTTAACTCGTGCAGAAGAATTTATTCAAAACTTACCCGTTGTACCTTTAACCGATCCTGCTCTAAGAAAGTATGGTGAATTAAAGGCAGAACTTCGTAGAATGGGACAAACTATTGCTGAATTTGATTTACTAATTGCTAGTGTTGCAATTGCATAAAATTACACTTTAGTAACAAACAATACTCGTCACTACAGCCGCATTTCTAATTTCCAATTGGAAAACTGGATTTCATCTGAAAAATATTAAGTCCTGTTACACTTTTGACTTAACTGCTTGCTGTGATGCTTGTATCTGAGGCAAACTCCAGTCGGGACGCAAGCTAGCAGCGTTGCGTAAATAAATATGATGAATTGAGGCAGAGGTTGGCAGATAAGCGTGAATTAAGAAGCGAATACAGCGCTGCAAGCTGCCTTCGACGTGCATTTGCTGCACATCCAACATAGCCACATTATCCCAACCAGGACGCGCTCTAGCGATCGCAGCTGGAAAAACTGCATCCAAATCGCGTGTCACTGAAAAAGTCACACTAATAATGTCTGTTGGCTGGAATTGATTCCGGTTTTCCAGTTCATCTAGTAGTTCTGTAACCATTTCTTGGATTGTCTCAACAGTATTTTCTGAAGCGGTTGTTGCTCCGCGAATAGCCCGCATTTGCCAGTCCACGCCAAAATCCTCCTTAATTAGTCATTGGTCATTGGTCATTGGTCATTAGTCATTGGTCATTGGTCATTGGTCATTTGACTGTGAGCAAAAGACAAAAGACAAAGGACTAATGACTAATGACAAACAAATATTTATGGTCGATATAACCACAGAGGTAAACCGCTAGTAGACATTTCAAATTCGAGCCAATCAATACCAGCTCCAATTCCTGATGAAAACTGACGACTTCCTGGTATAAAGCGACTCAATAAGGGTTTACGTTCTTCTAATGTATAGCAGAGAGTTTTTTCTGGATCGAGACCAACCAGTTCTGCTGTCCAACGACGGGCATCTTCTTCTGTGCCCAAGCGGTCTACAACACCCAAAGCTAGGGCTTGCTGTCCAGTAAAAATCCGACCATCGGCGAAACTTTTTACAGCTTCCACTGTTAAAGAACGGCCATCAGCTACCGTTTGGACAAACTGCTGATAACTTGTGTCAATCAACTCTTGCAGGATGCTTTCTTCTGGTTCGGTCAGTTGCCGATCGAAAGCCAAAATATCTTTGTAAGGGCCAGATTTAATTACCTGGAAGGAAACACCAATTTTTTCTAGCAAACGTTCCAAGTTATTCCCACGCAGAATCACACCAATGCTACCCGTAATTGTACCTGGGTTGGCAACGATGTGTTCGGCTCCCATGCCGATGTATACTCCTCCAGAAGCCGAAATATTGCCAAAGCTAGCGACGATTTTGATTTTTTCGCGCAAACGCTTCAGGGCACTGTAGATTTCTTGAGAATCTCCGACTGTGCCGCCAGGGCTATCGATACGTAGCAATAATGCCGGAAACTTTTTTTCTTCTACAGTTTTCAGGGCTTCTAGGACGCGTTTGCGAGTAGCACTGGCGATCGCACCAGTAATTTCAATCCGCGCAATTTGTTTTCTAAACTTGGGCTTAAACGGCCAAACCATGAGCTGTCAACATACCTCGTAATAAATTCAATATAAGATCCCCAACGGTCAAACGACCTGCTTTCCTCTGTTAAGAAACATGAGCAGGCATTGCGCTCGTCAGAATTTTAAGGAAATTTTTATATTTTTCAGTGAGTTTTATTTGATATTCTCAATTAATGCTAATCAAATCCTTAAAGATTACAGCTAGCACAAAATGCCAAACTCTAGTTTAGCGTTAACCTGATGATTTAGAAAAGCTATTTTAGCTATTTTGTAAAATTAAAACTTCTCAATGCCTTGTTTTTCCGGCTTTTTGAATGATTGAAGACTGTTTTTACTCGCGTTCGCACACGTTTACTAGTTGTCAGTAATTAATCACTAATAACTAATGAATATATAAATATTTAATCAATTACTTCGACACTCAATTTAATTAATAAAAATTCATTCAGCAACACCAATCTCTATTTAGGTTAAGATCGGTTGTGTTTTCACTCTTGAAAATATCACTTTTTCCTGTCTTCTACAGCCCAATAATCTCCTGATGAAGCGATTTCACTACTCAAGAATCTATTCGTAAAATTTGATACCGATAATAGACAAACATATCAAACAGTGCGCCAACGAAACTACAGGTTAAGCTAATTACAAATAATCCGCGTAGGGGAGTTCCACTGCCGAAGGTGGCGAGAAAATGGATAATCTCAGTTGCGATCGCCTCAGTGAAGTCTTGTAAGCAGGGGAAGTGACCAATGAGGGATAGAACGAGGAATCCGCCGCCAACGAAAAATATGGGAAGGACAAAACTAAAAATGATTGTGAGTAGTAGGGAGCGGAGAAAGTTAGTGAAAATAGTCATTTAAGACAAACTCCGTGAGTAGAGATGACAAAAGCAAGATAGGTTTGTCATTTTCTACAATACGGGCGATCGCTCCAAAGCAGCCAATCTGTCAAAAATCTTAAGTTTTCATTAAAATAAATGGCTAGCAGTTACAGCCCATGCTGTAGATATAAAAAGCGGTTTAAATCTACAAAAGCCTTGCAAAATAAAGGTTATTGCCAAGAGTATTACTTATTTATTGCTTTGCAGCACATTTAAGAACAGCTTTATTTTCTGAGAACATCTTTAATCTAAGTTAATATTCAGCCTTCTTGGAGGAGTGGGGAGATGAAGGCAGAGGAGCAGGGGAGCAGGGGAGCAGAGGAGAATAACTAATGACAAATGACAAATGACAAATGACAAATGACAAATGACAAATGACAAATGAC